>JACCVG010000193.1 GCA_013698335.1 Thermoleophilaceae bacterium | reverse complement strand
GGCAACCCCCTGGGCGCCTCCGGCCCCGAGCAAGGCGGCTAGCCCGCCGCCGCCACCGAGGCCCGATGCGCCGGCGCCAACGACGCCCTGGAACAAGGCGGCTGCCGCGGGTGCGGCGAGCGCGGGTGAAAGCATGTGCAGGTCTGAGCGGCGTGCGCCGATCGCGGATCTGAAGTCTTGACAGCCGGAGCACGAGCGCAGATGGGCGCGCACGCCACGACCGCGCGGGAACCCCTTGTCGTGCTCTGAGACCTGCCGCCGCACGTCCTCGCAGCGCAGCTCGCGTCCGGCGGAGAACTCAAACAACATCTTGCGTGCCTCGTAGACGCTCTGGCGCGCGGCCTGCTCTGAGATCTCGAGCGCGGCAGCGATCTCTGGGTAGGCGAGTCCGTTGAGCTCGCGCATGGTCAGCGCTCCGCGTTGGCGCTCGGGCAGCTCCGCCATGTCCTGGACGAGTTGCGCCAAGCGCTCCTTGGCGAGGAACTCGCCCTCGGGGCCGCGGTCCGGGTTCGCGGCGATCTCCTCCGTGGGTCCGTCGACCGCGCCGCGACTCCTGGTCCGGATCAGCCCGATCGACTCGTTGTGGGCGATCCGGTAGAGCCAAGGTTTCAGATCGATCGCGCGCTGCTCGCCGTCGAGTGCCTTGAGCGCCCGGGCCATTACCGTCTGAAGGACGTCGGCGGCGTCCTCTGGATCGCGCAGAATCGACAGGCAGTAGCGATAGAGCGGCTGGTGGTAGCGCTCGAAGATCTGGCCGAAGGCCGGGCGATCTCCGGTCGCCGCCAGGCGCGCCAGCGTTTCGTCTCTCATGACACGCAAGGGAAGCGCGCGAATTGGAGAGCTGGCGCTGGGCAGGCTGATTTCGTTCATCCATTCTCCTATCGACAACGCCCGAGGGGGCCGTTAGTCAGGGATGACGGTTGGGAAGGGACGTGGGCTAGATACAACTACACCGCGAGGAATGGTGCCGACGTTCAGCCCAATCTCCCCGTAACGGATCTCCTTCAGTGTTATCCGCTCGTGGACGCTCCAGACCCTCGCTTAACGCACACTCGACATGAGGAGCGGTCCCATGGGCAAGAAGTAGGTTCGGGATAGGTCGAGCGGGTCAATCGCTCGTCGGCCAAGAGGACTGGACGATGAACGGGGCCCTGGTTGGGGCCCCGTTCACATTCCGTCTCAGACGGAGGCTGGCTAGGCGCTCGCCTAGTTCTCGCAGGAGGAGAGGTCGTCAGTACCTGGTCCTCCCTTGCAGGAGTCGGTGCTACGACCGCCGCGCAAAGAATCGTTGCCGGCACCGCCGCGGAGCTTGTCTCGCCCGCGGTCCCCGTAGATGAAATCGTTGCCGTCGTCGCCGCGAAGCAGGTCGTTGCCGCCGGCGCCGCAGACCAGGTCGTTGCCTGCACCAGCGCTGACCACGTCATCACCGCCACCGGCCGCGATGACGTCCTTCCTGTCCGTGCCGGTGAGCGAATCCGATCCGGGGGTGCCGACGATTGTCGCGGCTTCCCCACGGCAGAGGGGTCCGGTAGTTGGGGGCGGCGGCGTCGGTGGCTTCTTCGCCTCACCGGGGACCGCGCCGACAGTCGCTAGAAGTAGAGCCGCCATGAGCGCAGGCACGCTGACTCGGGCAACGGCCCCTTGCGGTAGGGCCAAGTTCATGAGATGCATACGTTTCCCGTCTGTAGAGCAGCCGCCGTGAATGGCGGTCTGACACGTTGGGATACCCCGTGGTACGGGTACCAAACGAGGGCTTAATGCTGTGTCAACAAAGGTCCTCGCGGCCCGCAGCCCCAAGCGTCACTCCTGCAGACATAGCGGGGGCCCGATTCGTCGCCAGCAGTGACGCTCGGATTGTCGAGCAGCTACGCCTAGCTGCCTGACTCCGACAGGCCCACGGCTTCGAGGGCCTCGGCTTCGGTCCTGTGAGCTTGTCCCGTCCTCCGTGGAACTTCGTGACGACGGTCCCTCGGGCGGTCAGACGGTGATGAGCGTAGCGGCCTCCTCCGGGTTCGAGTCCGGAACCAGACAGTTGCGTCGCGTCGGCACAGATCACGGATCCATTGTCGGCGAGCGATGGACAACCCTACGGCGGCTTCAGCGGACCCGTCCGCATGCCGATGAACAACCGATGGTTGGCGCCTGGCTCAACGACATTCCCCGTGGTCGCCTGCGCGTCATCCTCATCGCGCTGACTCTGGGCCCGCTGGCACTCCTCGCCTATCTCTCTCTCAGCATTGCCACAGACGTCGTGCGCGATCGCGAGAAGAGTCGCCTGCAGGCCGAAGCCGGCCTGAGCGCGGCATATGTCCACCAGGAGATGGCGGGATTGGGAGAGATACTCGAGTCCTACGCACACCGGCCGACCTTGATTCGTGCCTTGACCGGACCCGCGCGACCGAGGGATGCCACCACCCTTCGCCTCCACCTTGGTCAGCTTTTTGGGGTTCGCGACGGCATCGGCACCGCCTTCTTGGCCCGTCCCGACGGACGGCTGGTCGACATCGTGCCGGCAACACCTTCGATCTTGGGCGATGACTTCAGCTTTCGCGACTGGTATCGCGGCGTTCAGGCCACCGGGCGCACCTACGTCTCCGAGGCCTATGAGAGCAAGGCGAAGGGTCGGCCGAAAGTCGTCGCGGTGGCCACTCCGGTGGACGGGAAGGAGGGCCGCCACGCCGGAGGCAGACCCGCTGCCATCCTGGTTGCTGCATATCGCGTGGACCAGATCCAGGCCTTCGCGGACCGGTTCGCACAAGACTCGGGAGTAGCCCTCACCGTGACCGACCAGCGCGGGGTCGCGCTTGCTGCGCCGGAGGGGCCTTCGCCCGGATTGACATCGCGCAGGCAGGACCCGAGAGTTCGTGCCGCACTTGCTGGGAGGTCGGGCAGTGCGGAGGTCGGTAAAGGAGATGCGGCCAAGCTCTCTGCCTTCCACCCGATAGAGGATCTGGGCTGGGCTGTGATCGCCGAGACTCCGGCAACGGTCGCCTTTGCCGGAGTCCAAAGGCTTCGAGCTGCGGTCCTGCCGATCAGCGGGCTCCTCGCCCTGGTCCTACTCGGCGGAGTCTGGCTCCTCGACTACTCACTGCAACAGCGCCAGCGTGCACGTGACGAGGCGCTTCGCGCCTCGCGGATGAAGTCGGAGTTCCTCGCCAACATGAGCCATGAAATCAGGACACCGCTCAATGGCGTGATGGGTCTGACCGAGCTGCTCCTGGGCACCCAGCTCAACGAGGAACAGAAAGAGTACGCGACGGGAGCGCAAGCTTCCGGTGAGGTGTTGATGTGCGTGATCGAGGACGTCCTTGACTTCTCGAAGATTGAGGCCGGCAAACTGGAGCTTGAAAGCGCGGACTTCGACCTGCGCGAGCTCGTAGAAGACGCGTGCGCGATTCTCGCGCCGGTGGCCGATGCGAAGGGTCTCGAGCTGATCAGCAGCCGCGAAAATGATCTGCCAGATCGGTTCCGCGGGGACGCACCGCGACTCCGCCAGGTGCTGATCAACCTTCTCACCAATGCGATCAAGTTCACCGCGGCAGGCGAGGTGTGTGTCCGGGCAACCCGCGGGGGGCCGGACGCCGTCGCCGTCCACTTCGAGATCTCTGACACCGGCATCGGGATCGACAAGTCGGCCCAGGAACGGATTTTCGCGTCGTTCTCGCAGGCCGACAGCTCGACTACCCGCCACTTCGGGGGCACCGGTCTGGGCCTGACGATCTCCAGCCGTTTGGTGGAGCTGATGGGTGGTCAGATCGGGGTCCGATCGCAACCGGGACAAGGCAGCACCTTCTGGTTCACGGTTCCCCTCGCTCCGGCTGAAGCCGCCACTGAGCAGGAGCAGCCGCCAACAGGTCTTGATCAGGTACGGGCCTTGGTCGTCGATGACAACGAGACCAATCGGTTGATCCTCCAGCGCCAGCTTGCGTCCTGGGGGATGAACTGCGACGCCGCACCCGGCGGCGGTGAGGCGCTTGGGATGCTGCATGAGGCGGTCAGGTCAGCGGACCCCTATCGCGTTGCTCTGCTGGATTTCCAGATGCCCGGGATGAGCGGACTCGAGCTCGCCGGCGCGATGAAGGCGATTCCGGCCTTGTCCACGACCAGGCTGCTGCTCCTGACGTCCGCCGGGACAGGTCGTGCCGAGGCGATTCAGGCGGGGGTCGACGGGTTTCTCGCCAAACCGGTTCGCCAGGTGCGGCTCCGCCAGGAGGTCACGCGCGTGCTCGGCACGAATCCGGAGAGCGGAGAGGCCCCGGCTCAGCGCTGGAACGCCGATGGCAACTCGGTGGACGCGGCGGGGGCATCGGTGCTCCTGGCCGAGGACAACGCCGTCAACCAGCTGGTCGCCACGAGGATGCTGGAGCTGCGCGGGTTTGCCGTGGACGTGGCCAACGACGGGCATCAAGCCGTCGAGATGCATCGTTCCCGCGTCTACGACGCGATCTTCATGGACTGCCAGATGCCCAACCTCGATGGCTTTGACGCAACCGCGGAGATCCGCCGCCAGGAGGCGTCGGGGCGTCACACGCCGATCATCGCGATGACCGCCAACGCGCTGAAGGGTGACCGGGAGCGCTGTCTCGCCGCAGGCATGGACGATTACCTCGCAAAGCCGATCAACCAATCGAGCCTAGATGTCGTGCTGGAGCGAATCGTTCCCCGGGGCCCCGCCGGATCCGACGGGGCCACTTCGGCCGCTGACCGCTCCGTGCCGCCTTGCCCACTGCCCCTTTTCGACCCGGCCGTGCTCGCCGAGGTTTGTCACGGTGATGACGAGCTGCACACGAGGCTCCTACGCATGTTTCTGGAACAGGCGACCCCTACGGTGGCGGAGCTGTCCTCGGCGGTGCTCTGGGGCGACGCTTTGGGAATCCACCAGACCGCCCATGGCCTCAAGGGGAGCTCGGCGGTTGTCGGGGCACACCGTCTCTCGGCCGCTGTGGCCCGGCTCTCGGATTCCACCGCCGCGGGGGAGCTTCCTGCCGACATCTCCGCCTGTTTGGCCGAGCTCCAGGAAGTCTTCGCCGAGACGGCCAGGGTCCTTAGAAGCGTGCACGGAAACGTGGAAAGGAAGTCGGGATCCCCCGTCCGCTGACCGACGTTGCGAAACTCCCTGCGGCCCTGATGCATTCGCGCTGAATTCAGGGCCGAGGAAGCCTCGGGAAACGCGCTCTTGGACTGGGTCGCGGGTATGACGTATACAGGGCCCGATTCGTCGCTACGAGTGACGCGCGGGTCGTCGAGCGGATACAGCTAGCTGCCTGACCGCAGCGCTATGAGCAGGCCAGCCGAGGTCCCGATCCAAGCCGGCCGCTGCTCATCGGGACACCTCGCCAGTCTTCTTGCTCTTGGACAACGACGCGCTTGCCGATCTCCGCTTCCCCAGGCCGAGCACCGTTGCGGCGATGGCCGCTAGGACGCCGGCTCCGACGCCAAGAGCCGTCCCCACAGCGATTCCCCCGGCGACGCCCAGGAGCAAAGGCGCCGCTGCGCAGCAGAGAACGGCGAACGCACCGATCCCGAGTCCAGCGAGAACAGGGCGACTGCCATCCATCACGACTCCTTTCCGCTGATTCGCGTGCACGTCGCAACGTGATCGGCGTTGTCTTCCAGCAAAGACCGCGCGAGCTCGATCATCTTCAGCACCCGCTTGTCGGCGACGCGGTAGAAGATCGTGCGGTGCTCACGCCGGCTCTCGACAAAGCCGCACCAGCGCAGGCAGGCGAGGTGGTTCGAGACCTTCGGCTGAGGTGAACCGATCAGCCCGGCGAGATCGCCGACGGAGCGCTCACCGTCGCTGAGCAGCTCCAGGATCCTGAGCCGCGTGGGATCGCCGAAGCCGCGGAAGTACTTGGCCATGATGTCCGTCTGAACCGGCTCGTCTGGGAGCCGGAACGGAGCGTCGGCCCTGATCGATTGGCTCATCTCGTCCTCTCGTTGTTCATGCGGCGCAGCAGGACAACTGGTCTACATCGCGGTGGAAGGTCTGGGCGGCGAGCTTGAGGCCCTCGGCCATGCTCAGGTAGGGCGCCCACAGCGAGGCAAGCTGCTCAGCAGTCTTGCCCCACTGGATCGCCATCACTGCGGACTGGATGACGTCGGGTGCCCCTTCGGCGAGAATGCTTGCGCCCACCAACCTGCCCGTGCCGACCTCGGCGACGAGTTTGAGCAGCCCACGGGTATCGCCGTTTACGAGCGCTCGCGGGACCGCATCGAGCGGCAGGGTCGTGGTCTCGCACTCGATCCCCGCCTCTAGCGCCTGCGCCTCGGTCAGACCTGCCTGGGCGATTGCCGGAGTCGTGAAGATGATCTGCGGCAGCGCCGAGAAGTCGAGCTGCTTATCGCCGCCGGCGAGCGCGTTCTCGGCCGCGGCGGCGCCTGCGGCGGCCGCGACGTAGACGAAGCGCGGCTGCGTCGTGACGTCACCGGCGGCGAAGACCGACGGAGCGCTCGTCTGCTGACACTCGTCGACGATGATCTCCCCGCGCTCGTTGACTTCAACGCCGGCGTCTTCCAGGCCGAGCTCTTCGATGTTCGGCGCGCAGCCAGTCGCGACGAGGATCTCATCGACACACAGCTCGAAGGGCTCGCCGTCGATCGTGCCACGCAAAACCTTGTCTGCTCCGTCGATGCTTACGTCGGTCGTCATCGCGGGCGCAAGAATCTCGTGCCCCTCGCTCTCGAGAACTCGTCGCAGCTCGTCGGCGATCTCGGGCTCGGCATCGGGAGCGATGCCCCGGCGGGCGAGGAAGCTCACCCGCGAGCCGAAGTTGCCGAGCATCTGACCGAGCTCGAGGCCGACGGCGTTGGCGCCGAGCACCGCGAGGCGGGTCGGAGCATCGCTCAGCTCGAGCGCTGTGGTCGAGGTCAGGTGACCGGCGGCATCGAGCCCAGAAATGGTCGGGATGGCCGGACGGGCACCGGTGGCAATTAGGATCGCCTCGGCTGAGACCGAGTCGCCCTCCACCGACACGGTATGTGGGTCAATCAGCCGCCCGCTCGCGTTGCGAAAATCGATTCCGTATCCAGCGATCAAGTCAACGTACTTCGCCTGGCGCAGCTTCTCGACGAGGGTCTGCTTCTCAGCCAGCGCCGCGACGAGACTCGGTCGGCCCGTCTGACGGGCACGCTCTGAGCGCACCAGCAGCGCCTTCGAGGGAATGCAACCGATATTTACGCAGGTCCCTCCCGTTATCCCCCGCTCGACCATCAGCACGGTCTTATCGAGGTCGCGGGCACGGATCGCAGCGGCGAACGCACCGCCACCCGAGCCGAGAACGATCAGGTCGTAGTCGCGCTCACTCGACGAGGAGCGCGGACTCATCGACTCTCACCAGCCACCGTGTTGGCAGTCGCAACGTTGCGGGTGCAGGCCCGCGTCCGGCGGTAATCCCAAAGCTGGGCTCCGATCAGGACCGCGAGCCCGGTCCACACCAGCGGCGGGGTCCAGTGGACAAATGTGAAGAAGTAGATCCAGGGGCCGGAGATCGCCGTCAGGATCACGGGCAACGGATTGCGGTGCAGGCGAAACGTGAGCGCACTGCCGATCAGCGTTACGACGAGTGTCGCAATCAAGAGGGGCCGCAGCGTCGCGTCGTTCAGCAGGAAGGTGGCGCCGAGAGCCGAGGCCACTGAGACAGCCGCGGGGAGGCCGAGGCAGCAGACCGTCGTAACCGCGGCAGAGACGGACCCGACGCGGGGGACCCAGCGCGGCCACCAGGTGAGGCCTTGATTTCGGCGCTGCTCAGCTGCGGATCGCTTGTCATGGTGCTCCTCGGTCTAGGTCGCGATTTTCGGAGTCGGTCGAGAGGTAGTCAGTTCATCCCTACCTGATATTAGTCAATTCCCATATGCGAGACCCTGATGCGCGCCTGAGAGAAGCCGTAACAACCGACGTCGCCGACCGAAATCCCTGCTCCAGAAACCCGCTCTGGGACTGGGTCGCGGGTATGACGTATACAGGGCCCGATTCGTCGCTAGGAGTGACGCTCGGGTGATCGAGCGAGTACCTAACTAACTGACTGAAGCGTCGTCTCGTACTGGCCTTCCCGCCTCCTTCCATGCCTTCAAGCCGCCGTCCATGTGCGCCACACGCTCGTAACCGAGGTCCTGCAACGTCGCCGCGGGCTATGCGTCGATGCCCGTCGCCAGGTGCCGGGGAGCGATCGGCGGCTCCCCGCCCTCACGCGGGAGCGCTTTGACCCACGGGGTCTGACCACCGTCGCCTGCTCAGATAGGCGCCGAGCCCAGCCGCCGCGATCAGAGCGAGGCTCGTCCACTGCGCCTCATTGAGCCCGAGCGCGGCCGGGGCCGCATCGGTGCGGAAGAAGAACATGAGGAGTCGGCCGGCTCCATAGAGGGCGATCACGCTCCAGAGCACCGAAAGCGGCCGCGTGAGACGGTGCCGCAGGGGCCAGATCAGCGCGAAGATTGCCAACCCCAAGGCCATCTCGTAGAGGCCGCCGGAGTGATAGGCGAGCAGGTTGCTCGGCACGTCGGCGTCCGGATGGACGTTTCGGACAGCCCATAGCGCCGTGCTCTCGGGGCCGAAGTGCTCGCCGTTGACGAGGTCACCGAAGCGACCAATGAACACCCCGAGCGGGAAGCCGGCCGCCAGGGCATCGAGGTAGCGGGTGTCGAGGCGCTTCCAACGCATGTAGGCGGCCGCCGCGATCGGCGCGAGGATCAGCGCTCCGTAGAAGGCGAATCCGCGCGTCCCGAGCCAGCGCACAGGGTCGACCAGCGCCCCGGGGTCGTTGATCACCAGGTAGAAAAGACGCGAGCCAACGATCCCTGAGAGGGCCACGACGAACACGAGGTCGATTACCGGCTCTGCGTCCAGACCGCGCTCGGCGGCAAAGCGACGCGCCATCAACGCGCCGACGAAGAGGCCCACGACGATCGCCATGCCATGCCAGGCCAGGGTCACCGGCCCCAGCTCGATGAACGGATCGATGTCGATCGTGATGATGCCGACGGAGCTCACCTTCTAGCGCCTTCGTTCGGGCGCTTCTGCTCGTCGATCAGCAGCTGAAGGTCGTGGGCGATGTCGGCCGGAGGCAGCGGGAAGCCGCCTGAGAACTTCGTCCGGATCCGGCCATCGCCGTCGATCAGCCAGATGCTCGCCGAGTGGGCGCTATCAGCGCGGCCGGGGATCTGGGGCGCGGCGTAGTAGGAATCCCAGACGGGCTTCAGTTCGGACTCCGTCCCGATCAGGTAGCGGAAGTTCTCGGGAAGTCGATGGCGAGCGCGAAAGTCTCGGACGACCGCCGCCGTGTCGCCTTTGGGATCGACGCTGACGGCAACGACGGTGGGGCGCTCGGCGTCGGGACCGAGCAACGCCAGGGTCTGGCGCAGCTCATCCGCAATCAGCGGGCAGACGTCGGGACAGTTGGCGTAGAGAAAGGTGACGATGTAGGGCTCGCCGGCGAGCTGGGCGGTGGAGAGGCGCCCGCCTTCGGCATCGGCCAGCTCAAACTTCGGCGCCCGCGATCCGACGATCTCGGGGGGCAGGCGGTTGCCTCTGAATGGCCCCGAGTTGCCTTCGACAATCGCGACCGAGGACTCCGGGCGATCGATCGCGAAAAGGTAGCCCGCAAGCGCCGTGCCGAGCACCGCAACCCCGACGAGCGCTACCAGGGGCCAGCGCGGCGCGTGCGGTCCGGTCACCGACCGGAGACAGTCGCGCGCAACGACCAGGAGTCGCCGCCGTCGCGGGAGACCATCACGTCGCCATTGGGCAGGGCGGCATAGAGCTCATTTGCGCTCACAGCCGTAAAGGCGACCGGCTGGTCCCCGATCTCGGCGCCCGACCTCCAACTGCCGCCGCCATCGTCGCTGACCCGGAGAGTGCCCTCGGTATCGATCAGGTAGAGCGCGTCCGGCGTCGGCCAGGCGAGATAGCCGATCTCTGGTCCGGTCGGGCGCCAGCTCCCTCCCCCGTCCTGCGACTCGTACAGCCCACCCTCTCCCGACGCGATGACGCGATCGGGGTCATCGGGCGCCGCGGCTAGGTCGAGCAGCGGGGCCGGAGCTTCGAGTTCGTCCCAGGTGGCTCCCTCATCCGCGCTTGACATCAGCCGTCCGCTGCTCGAGTCGACGCCATAGACGCGGCCGGGTGCGGAGCGAAGGACGTGAAAGTCGGCCTCGCCTGAGAGCGAGACGGGCTCCCAGTCGTTTCCCGCGTTGCCCGACTCGATCAGACCGAGCAGTGGCGGTCCATTTTCCGCGGGTCCGGGATGTCCAGATCCGAGGAACCGATTCGATCCGACGATCGTGAACCCCATCGTGTCCTGGGTGCTCGTGCCGACGCGCGCGGCGGTCGTCCCTCCTTCGGCGCTGCGGAAGAGGCCGCCGTGGGTGGCGATGAACAGGGCGCCATCGGCTGGGTTTACGCCGAGACCGTGGATGTGGCCGGCGTTGGCGTCGGCAGCAGGGCCCTCGCCGCCGCTCGCCGCCCCGCAGCCGCCGATCGCGAGTGCTAGGAGAAGGGCCGCGGGCGCCGTTGAAAAGTTCCGGCGCCGAGGCGTGGACGGGCACGTGCCGTGAGATATCCGGTTCACTCCGTCAGCCTACTACACATGTTAGTAGTCAGCGGGCTGCGGATCACCGAATACTGCGTCGGTCGCCCCCGCTCCCGGCCGATACCGCCTCGCCGGCTCGAGCGGCCTCGATTCCTGTTCTGAGTTGATCTGCCGAAACGGCACCGATGACATGCGCGACAACCCGGCCCGCCCGGTCGACGAAATAGGTCTCGGGCAGTCCAGTCAGTCCCCAGCGCGTCGCCACCTCATCGGACTTGTCGCGAACGTTGAGGTAGCTGAGTCCGAACTCGTCAATGAAGGCCTGCGCATCATCGGTTAGGTCCTGCATGTTGAGCCCGACGAAAGCGACTCCATCGGCGCGGGACTGCCGCCATCCCTGCTCGAGGACTCCCGCCTCGGCACGACAAGGCTCACACCAAGAGGCCCAGAAGTTGATGACGACCGGTACCCCTTGCAGTTCGCGGAGGTCGACGCTGCCGTCTGCGATGGCGCGGCGGAGCTTCGGCGGGGCCGGCCCCGGTTCGGGAGGCGCGAGCACCGGCAAACGCATCGCGGGAGCGATACGTGGGCTGCTATCGGCAATCCCTTGGTCCAGACTGACACCAGGGGCCTTTGCAATGAGGCCGTAGACGAGCAGGCCGAGCAGGAGGCCGACCGCGACGATCGCGCTCACGCGGAGCAACATTCAGCGCGGGAGCAGGCTTGGTCCGCGCGCGCGGCGGACAAGCAATACGAGCAGACCACCGAGAGAGATGAGCAGCATCAACAGCATGCAGCTCTGGGCGAGCAGCAGCGGGACGCTGAGCGACGCCCTGGGCGAGACCGCTGCGAGGAGCCCGACCGCACCGATCAGAATGACCGCCGCCGACGAGGCGGCGAACAGACCGATCCGCTCCTCGAACCGCGGGGGCCGGCCCGCCAAAGCGTCGACGCGTTGCGGGGCGATTGCGAGAACGCCGACCGGGCGCACCAGGTCTGCTGCGACTGACGGACTCGCCGCGAAGGCGAGCAGTGCTGCGGCGAGGTGTCGCCGCTGGCCGACTTTCCTCACGGCGGCGGCGTCCGCCTCGACCTCGGCAAGGGCGGCGCTGCGCTCGCCGGCTTGACCGATGGCGGGGAGGAGAAAGAGCGCCCGGCCGAGCGTCGCGAGCAAGAGCAGGCGCAGGGGATCGCGCCGGCGCAGGTGATGGTTCTCGTGAGCGACCACGGCCCGCAGCTGATCGCTGGTCAAGCGCGCGATGGCACCCGCGGAGAGATAGATGCGCGGTCGCAGAAGACCAGTACAAAACGCTCGCGGTGCCTCGCCAGGCAGGATGCTGATCTGCACGCCGTCGACGTCCAGCCGTTGCGCGCTCGAATGCTCGCGGCGCAGCACCCTGGACATCGTCCGGTAGCGCCTGAGAGGCGCGAGGCCCCGGAGGAGGCCGGTCATGCTCAGGGTGAGGACAGCCACCAGTCCCGCCGTCAACAGGGCCCGTGGGCTCAGCAGCAGCTGACCGCACGCCTCGAGCCATGAGCTGCCCATCGGGGCGGCAAGCGTCAGAGCGTGGAGCGCGCCCGTGATCCCCAGCGCAATCGCTGCCAGGCCGACGGCTGCCCACCCGATCGCCAGGCGGTTCCAAGTGCCGACGTTATTCATCGCTCGCCATTCGGCGTAACTCGGCCAGGCGTCCGGGATCGAGCGACTCGACCTGGCGTGCAAATTGCGCCAGGGCGATATCCCCGAACTCGGCGACCAGGGCACCCGCTTGGTCGCGCGCGCGGGCGCGGGCGTAGCCGTCGCGACTCAGAACCGGTGAGTAGACGTCGGTCTTGCCGCTGCGCAGGCGCTCGAGCATGCCCTTGTCGGCAAGCCGCGACATGATCGTCATGACCGTTGTATAGGCCCTCGGCTTCTCGTGCTCGTTGAGAGCCTCGAGAACCTCGCGCACCGTGGCCTGACCGCGTTTCCAGACCTCATCCATGACCTTGGCCTCGAGCTCGTGCAGAGCCGGAGCAGCCGAATCGGATGAACGGTCGGACATCGAGCGTCGAAACTAGGGTGCAGACGCCTGCGTCTGAGCGCCCATCGCACCGCAACGATCGGTGTATTCCTCGATGCTTATCTCACCCGCCGCGAGGCGACGGTCGAGCAGGGACCGGGCTGTGCTGTCACGGTCGGGGCGCTCGCTGCCTCTCACCGCACGAAGCACCAGATAGATACCTGCGATCAGCGCAGCAGCGAGGATGACGGCGCGAATGACCATCGCCACCGCCATCAGCGTCATGTCCCCCGCCATCATCGACTGACCGCCCATCAGCGATTCACCACCGGAGCGGCGGCAGGCGCGGCCGCCTCATCGCCGGCGGACTCGAACTCCGCGACGCGAGCGGCGAGACGCGCCTGCTCGGTGCGCAGCTCATCCAAGGTCGCCGGCTGCGGGGGCGCAGACTTGTTGCGGCGCATCATCCATATACACGCGCCCATCATCAACGGGCAGAGGAGTAGCGGAAGAAAGGTGAGGAGCTGCTGCATAATCTGCGACAGAGTGTAGTAGATCGCGCCCGCGGCGCCCACACGGCCGCGAGAAGGCAGCTCGAGTTCCATCCCGCTGGTCTTGCCGCGCCTTCTGAGCCACAATCGAGATCGCTTCTCCATGACCCGCGCCCATCAGCTCCTCGTATCCGTAGCTGACCTCCTCCCAGGCGTCGGTCCAGTCGGGACGAACGACTTTCGCGCTGTCTCTCGACATCGCCTACTCCGTCTGGCCCACGGCTTGAAAGGCGGGCTGCGCATGCGGAAAGGCAGTTATTCGGACGATCTTGCCGCCTAGCAGCGAATAGAGCACCGCAAACGAGTGCGGCCGTCAGGTTGGGTGTGACCATGAAGACCGCCGCCGCAGAACCGCGATCGTCGCCAGCAGTAGCGTCGCCATCGCCCCGTACAGCGCAGCACCTGTCAGGTACTTGGTAAGGGCGGTAGGACGCGCGCTCGGCGGCTCGTATGCGTAGCGCGCCGAGTCGGAGACCCTTTTTGGCTGAGCCGTGACCGCGACGGGCAGCCAGGACTCGACCACCCGGCCACCGGTCTGGAGCTCGGCGTAGACAAACCATCGGCCGCGATCGGGTAGCGCAACCCTCCCCTCGAACGCACAGCTTCGAACACGCAGCGGTGCGCGCAGCTCCTGGCCGCCGCGGCGAGCTATGAGTTCCCCCCGCTCTGGCTGCGCGCACGCTGGCGAGTTCCACGCTCCGGCTAGCTGGACGACCCCGGCACGTGTGGTTAGCGTAAGACGCATGGTCCCGGCGGGATCTCCCTGCCCCGGATCATGGGCTGAGGCGACCGGCGCGATGATGAGAGCAACGAGCAGGCAGGCCCCAGCCGCAGGGGTCCTCGCACCGCGCCCGCGGCGATGTCGGCCGCTGCGATCCGCTGCGAAGTAGAAGACACCGCCGACCACAACCAACGCGAGCGGAAGGCCTAGCGCGACATCGAGCGAATCGATGAACACACCGTCGCCCAAGAAATTGCGTACGGGCACGTAGGCGGCGTAGAGGACGCCGACGAAGATCGCCGTCTGGATGGCCACCCCCCAATCGCGGTGGCGGGCGAAGTCGAGCGCAAGCGCCGGGAACACGAGCAGGGGGAGGGCGATCGGCGGAAAGCCGATTACGAACAAGAACAGCGACGCGCCGGCGAGAAATGTCAGATGGCCGATGGCCGCTGCGCCGACCGACCAGCGTCGCGAGCCCGTGAGCTGGACGAGCACCGCTGCGAGGGCGGCACCGAAGCAGAGCACTGGCAGGTACCAGACGGCGTCGAACTGCGGCACGTCGGTGTCGTACTCAAAGACCGAGAACGTCGCCGCGGCAAACACCAGCGCGCCGGCGGCGGGGCCGAGCACGGGTCGATCGGCGAGCATCGCGAGCAGGGCGGCGGACAGGCCCAACATCCCGACGATCCCCAGCATGTGCGGGGGGCTCCAAGCGACCGCATCGCGGCCGAAGGCCTCGTGCCAGAAGTTGTCGATCGGGGCACTCGCCAAGGTCACAGCGACGCTGACCGAGGCCAGCACCAGCAGCGGATTGCGCAGCGCCGCGCCGACTCCGTCTCGGTGGGCAACACGCAAGACCCAAAGCCCCAATGCCGCCCCCACGGAGCTGACCCCGGCATAGATCGCAATGTGGGGCGCGATGAAGAAGCTGTCTCGCCCACGCTCTGTGTGCCAGGAGTCATCCCAAAATCCGCCAAGGAGCGCGGAGGCCGCACCCAGGAACGCGACCGCTATCAGCCATCTGGGCATCGCTTCGCTTCGCGGCTCGTTCATGTTCATCCGTTCGGTAGCGTTTCGTAACTGTTACGTCAATGTAACACAATCGTACCGACCGTGTTATATGGTGGCCAGATGCCACGCTTGGACGACGAACTGCTTGACGCTGGGCGCCGCGCCTTCGCTCGGTTTGGCTATCACGGCGCCACAGCGGAACGGATCGCCGAGGAGGCGGGCGTTTCGCGCGTGACCCTCCACCGGCGCGGTGTCTCTAAGGAGCTGATCCTCGGGGAGCTGAGCGAGCGCGCCGTCGAGGCCTACCGTGCTGCGCTGTGGCCGGCCCTGACTGCGTCGGGGAACGGTCGGGACCGTCTCGAGCGAGCGCTCGAGGCAGTCTGCGGAGTTGCAGAGGAGCACCTCGACATGCTGCTTGCTCTGCGCGCACAGAGCGATCTCGTCTTCCACGAGGATGCAGACGAGGAGGTGGCAACACGCAGCGTCTTCACCGAGCCCCTCGAGCGGCTGCTGCTCGACGGCATCTCGGATGGATCCCTACGCCCAGTTGACGCACAGGAGACAGCGACGATGCTCTTCAATCTCGTCGGCTGGACCTACGTCCACTTGCGAACCGGGCATCGGTGGTCGGCCGAGCGCGCGCGGGCGGTTGTCCCCCTAGCGATCGGCGGGCTCGCCGGCGACCACGAGTAAAGCGCGGCCCGCAGGTCCCTCGAGGGCGACGGCCTTCGCGCTCGCTTGACGGCCGCTCAACCGTCGGCTGGGCCGAGCTGCCAGAAAGGACGAGCACCTCGCCAGCCTCGAGCACCTGTCTCTCGATTGTCTCGGAGCAGTACTTCTTGTGTAAGCGATAGGTAGCGCGATGTCATTTACCAATGGCGCTCCAGCAACTCGGCCCCCGACACCGCGCGGCCGTCCGAATGAGGCTCGCCGGCGCAAGTGCGGCAGAGATCGCCGACGATTACGTGGTGCGGCGTTTCAGCGCTGCCGCCGACCAGCCGAGTACGAGCGCCGCTTCGTAGGCCAGGTCCGAGATGTAGATCCGGGCAACGCCGTTCCGGGCTGCCGAGACGGCGTCGTTCACGGCGAGGCCAAGCGCTGCTCCCGCACCCAGTAGTTGTACGTCGCTCTGCTCGGAGCGGCGTCGCGCACCCGCGAGGACGAGAGTCGAGCCAACGACCAGGAGCCAGCCGCCGTGGGCGTTCAGGATCCACCCGTCCGCGGGCAGATCGTGGATTCGGCGGTAGTGGCGACGCGCAAGCGTTGACCAGAGTCCAAAGCCAACATAGGAAGCGCCCTGAACCAGGGCGACCAGATCTGATCCGCCCCGCGCTTCCGACTCGTTTTGGTCGGGCCCTGATTTCACATAGGCCTCGGGGGTCTGGGAGAACGCCTTGACGCAGGCCAGCGAGCAGAAGGTGTACTCGACGCCCTCGTGGCGCAGGTTCCCGGCGCTGCGATCGGGGTCGACCGCCATCCGGCAGACAGGGTCGATCGGAAAGCCTTCGTCGGTCTGCTCACCGTGCTCTGTGGCGGCGTAGATGCTGAGCGGTGCAGCCACGTTCTTGAACGTCTGGCGGCCACGCTCGTGAAACTGGATGTCAGTCCTGTCCCCGGCGGCCTCTCGAGTTGCGCCGCTCAGCAGGACCTCGCCGGCTCGAGCCGCTCCGGAGATCCTGGCCGCCACGTTGACGGTCGCGCCGAACCAGTCACCGTCACGACCGACCGCGCATCCGGTGTCCATTCCGACCCGCACCCCGGGGAAGTTGTGCCGCTGCCCGATCTCGTTGGCGATGCGTATGCCGAGCGAGACCGCTGCCCCGGCGTCATCGACGCGGATCATCAGCGCGTCGCCGAGCGTCTTGACGACTTCTGCGCCGTACTCCGGCAACACCTCACGAACCGCCGAGCAGAACTCCTCCGCGAGATCCGCGGCGTCCTGATCGCCGTGGGCCTCGGTCAGGGCGGTGTAACCGGCCAGGTCGGCGAACAGGAAGGTGTGGAGGGTTTCGGTGATGGACCGAGTATCCACCGTCGGCTTATCCTGCCGGCACGTTTCCTAACGACGACTCAGGCGCTGGCCTGACGCCCCGGGGACACCGGTAGCCCGAGCGTCATCCAATCGTGTAGTCCACCGCGGTAGTACAGGATCGCCTCGGGGAGTAAGCCCGCAGCGAGCAGGTCCTTGATCGCGCGAGGGGTCGCCGTGCACTGTGGCCCATTGCAGAAGAAGATCGCCGGCTGCTCGCTGTCAAGCTCGCCAACGACGTCACGAACGGTGTCGTGGGGGACGCTTCGCGCTCCGGGGATGGAGCCAGCGTCGAAGAAATGTGATTCGCGGGAGTCGATGAGCAGGCGATCGGCGGCAATCTGCTCGATCACGTCGAGTTCTCCGACCGTCCGAACTCCGGGCGCCAACTCGATCGGAGCGATCGCCCCCCAGGTTGCATCGACGATGAAAAGACCGCGCTGTCCCTCGACCGGCTCAGGGACCATCTGTGGTCGCTCGCGACGAGGCAGACGACCGATGCTTGCATCGACAGGGCTGACTACAACGGGGCGCTTCAAGGTTCGTCTTCCCGATTCCGATTGAGCTGCGAGATCCAGGAACACTGTACCCGGCCTCCTACACGCCGGATTCAGATCTGGGACCGGGTCGCCCGACAATCCGATCGCCGGCGCGATTCGTCGCTGGGAGTGACGCGCACGTGGTCGAGCGAGTACGCCTAGCTGGCTGAGCGGCACCTGGGCTTAAGCGCCGCTGGACCCCTCGGGGCCCAGCGGTCAACACATCCCTCACTGAGATTGGCTAGAGGACGGGCAGAGTCGCCTCGGGCTCATCCTCGGCTGAATCGTCCTGGCTAACGACCTTGCGCGCGGCAAACGGCGGCGTTCCCGGATCGCCCTTGGGCAACCTGGCCTTGACCATTACGCGGTCCCCGGCCTGAACGTCGTTGATGTCCTCGACGCCGTCGGCGTTGGTATCGGTCACGCTGAACTTTGCCGAGCTGTAGTCAAAGGCGACGCTGTCACCGATGAAGCCGCCCTTGCGCACGCGGCTGTTGCCCTTGGTGACAAGCAGCGTGCCGTCAGCGTTGTAGGTGCCCTTGAAGTTGTAGTTCTTGGCCTTGCTCTGGCCCTTCCCACCGCCGTTCGGCTTGTCGTTCTTCGCAATCGCGCCTGCGGGGACTGCCATCGCGACCAGGGCGATTGACATGGCCGAAATCAGTGTGAGTCGCTTCTTCATCTCTCGTCCTCTTTTCTGGTGGAAGTCTTGAACCTGGTGCTCTAACGCACGTATCGCCCAATTGTCAGCGAGAACCGATCAACCATCTGTCCAGCTGGCGGGTTAGTCGCCCGCCGGGTCGGTCGCATCGTCAGGACCTGAGCTCCCGGAATCGACCTCATCATCGCCATCGTGGGAGTCCCCGCCATGAGAGCCGTCGGACCCGGAGGACGATGCTGAGTCGCTGCCGTCGTCTTCGTCGGACCCACTCGACCCGCTGCTGCCGTCGTCGTCGGACCCGCTCGCACGTCCCTGGGCTCGGTCGGTCACAGAAACCCGGTCCGAACCGTGCCGAAATACGGTAGGAACGGGGTCGAAAGCACATCGGTTACCGAATCACCGCGGCCGAGCCGAGCCGTGTCCTGATGAGTACCAAGGACGAAAGGCACTCGATGAGTGCGGCGGTGGACGGCGGCCCGTCAGAACTCAACAACGAGAGAGGATCATCATGAATCACGAATCAACCACGGCCGCGGCGGTCAGGACACGATGAGCGCCCCCGCCTCAGTCACCATCACGCCGATCCGCGTGGCCGACCTGCTCGCCGAGGGCGAGCGGATGC
>JACCVG010000129.1 GCA_013698335.1 Thermoleophilaceae bacterium | reverse complement strand
ATGAAGAGGATCGCGGGGGAATGCTTGCGCGCCTCGCGGAAGAGGCGCCGGATCCGTGCGGCGCCGAGTCCGGCGAACATCTCGACGAACGAGGAGGCCGACTGCGAGAAGAACTTCGCGTTGGACTCGTGGGCTACCGCCTTCGCGAGCAAGGTCTTGCCGGTGCCGGGCGGGCCGTGGAGCAGGATGCCCTTCGGGACCCTGGCGCCCAGCTTCTTGAAGCGGCGCGGGTCGCGCAGGAATTCGATCACCTCGCGCAACTCCTCCTTGGCCTCGTCGACACCGGCGACTTCCTCCCACCCGATCGAATCCGAGGACGACGGCTTGATCTGCTGAGGCTTGGTCTTCGGCATGTACCGAAGGGTCATGATCAGCATGCCCGCAATCAGCCCCATGAAGACGATCGGAAGCCAGGTGATCGCCCAGTCGGTGAAGCCGTCGAAGAACATGCTTCTAATCTACGCCGCCCGCGCGAGTACGACAACCGGCCAATGGTCCGCTCGTCTCGCTGCGGCTTTGGAGGCCCTTGTACGAACGGCCAGAGCTCAGGTCGCTCGCATCATCCCGAGGGCGGCGGCGAGTGAAGCGCCGATCAGCATGGGGAGCAGGAATACGCTCGCCCAGAAGACGATCCAATCGACCGCCGAACCCGGGATCGCGTTGATCTCGACGGACGTGTGGACGACTACGGCGAGCACGGTCAGGGCGACCTTCGCCAGCAGCGGCAGGGCGAGCAGGCCGAGCGCGAGCGAAAGCGCGACCAGCACGATCGCCTGCAGCTGACCGCCGTTGTCGAGCCAAGCGCTGGACTCGGCGGCGCCGGCGACATAGAGCGCGGCGCCAAGAGCGGTGATCCAGCGGTCGGCTACGCCGGAGCGCCGACCCCGTTGCGCTCGGCAACGAGCTCGACGATGTCGCCCATGATGCGCGTGATCTCGAAGTCCTTGGGCGTGTAGACGCGCGCGACGCCGCTCGCCAGCAGCTCGCGTTCATCGGCCGCCGGGATGATTCCACCGACGACGACGGGCACATCGCAGCCAGCCTCCGCGAGCCGCTGAAGGACGGTCGGGATCAACTCCCTGTGCGAGCCCGAGAGGATCGAGAGCCCGACGACGTGAACGCCTTCCTGGACGGCGGCCTGGGCGATCCGTTCGGGAGCGAGACGGATGCCCTCGTAGACGACATCCATTCCGGCATCGCGGGCGCGGACGGCGATCTGCTCGGCTCCGTTGGAGTGACCGTCGAGACCGGGCTTTCCGACGAGGATCTTGATCCTCCGCCCGAGCGCTTGGGAGACGCGATCGACCCGCTCGCGCAGATCAGCAAGCGACTCGTCATCTGCCGGGGCGGCCGAGGCGCCGCTGACGCCCGTCGGCGCGCGGTACTCACCGAAGACCTCGCGCAGCGTGGCGGCCCATTCACCGGTTGTGACTCCGGCCCGCGCGGCCTCCAGCGTTGGCGGCATGATGTTCTGCTGCTCGTCGCGAGCCGCGGCGGCCAGCGTTTCGAGGGCGGTGTCGACCGCGGTTTTATCGCGCTCGGAGCGCCACCGCCCGAGCGCTTCGATCGCGCCCGCCTCGACGCCGGCGTCGACCGTCAGGATCCCGCCGTCCTCGCCCTCCGAGAGCGGAGAGGGCTCGGTCGAGGTGAAGACGTTCTGCCCGACGACCTTCTGCTCGCCGGACTCGATCGCGCCGATCCGGGCGCGGTGGGATTCGACGAGCTGGGTCTTCATGTAGTCGACCGCCTTGACCGCGCCCCCGTGCTCCGCGACGACTGCCATCTCGGCGCGGGCGCCTTCTGCAATCTCGGCGGTCAGGCCCTCAATCACCTTCGATCCCTCGAAGATGTCCGGGTAATCGAGCATGTCGGTCTCGAAGGCGAGGATCTGCTGGATCCGCAGCGACCACTGCTGATCCCACGGGCGGGGGAGGCCGAGCGCCTCGTTCCAGGCCGGAAGCTGCACGGCGCGCGCGCGAGCGTCTCGGCCGAGCGTCACCGCGAGCGCCTCGAGCACGATCCGGATTACGTTGTTCTCGGGCTGGGATTCGGTCAGCCCGAGCGAGTTGACCTGGACGCCGTAGCGGCAGCGCAGCAGCTTCTCGTCGGTGACCCCGTAGCGCTCGCGGCCGAGCTGCTCCCACAACTCCGAGAGCGCCCGCAGCTTTGCATGCTCCTCGATGAAGCGGATTCCGGCGTTGACGAAGAAGGAGATCCGGCCGAAGACCTTCGGGAAGTTCTCCTCGGGTACGCGCGGGCGGACCTCGTCGAGCACGGCCTGAGCCGTCGACAGCGCGAAGGCGATCTCCTGAACCGGCGTCGCTCCCGCCTCCTGGAGGTGGTAGCTGCAGATGTTGATCGGGTTCCATTTCGGGACCTCGTCGACCGTGAAGGCGACCATGTCGGCGATCAGCCGCAGCGAGGGGCCGGGGGGGAAGGCGTAGGTCCCGCGCGAGAGGAACTCCTTGACGATGTCGTTCTGGGTCGTCCCCGTGAGCAGCGTCTTGTCGACGCCGCTCTCCTCGGCGACCGTCATGTAGAGCGCGAGCAGCCAGGCCGCCGTCGCGTTGATCGTCATCGAGGTGTTCATCTGATCGAGCGGGATGCCGTCGAGCAGAGCGTGCATGTCCCCCTTGTGGACGACAGAGACGCCGACCTTGCCGACTTCGCCGCGCGCGAGGTCGTCGTCGGGGTCATAGCCCGTCTGCGTGGGCAGGTCGAAAGCGATCGAGAGACCGGTCTGGCCCTTCTCGAGGTTCTTGCGGTAGAGCGCGTTTGAATCACGCGCGGTCGAATGACCCGCGTAGGTGCGCATCACCCACGGACGGTCGGGCTCGGCCAGCCGATGGTCGCTCATCGCTCGATTCTACGCCGGTGGCTTAAGCTTGGCCGTCGTGACGCGCGAGATCGATGTACAGCACCTCGGGCGCAGCGGCGTGATCTACGCTTTCGTAGTCGACGGGTTGGTGATCGACCCGGGGCCGGCGTCCTGCCTGGACACGCTGCTCGCCGGACTCGACGGCGAGGAGCCCCGGGCGCTGCTGCTGACCCATATCCATCTCGATCACGCGGGCGCATCCGGGGTCCTCGTGCGTCGCTTCCCGAACCTGAAGATCTACGTCCACGAGCGTGGCGCCCCCCACCTGATCGATCCGAGCAAGCTCCTGAACAGTGCGACGCGGCTCTACGGCGACCGGATGGAGGAGCTGTGGGGGGAGGTCGCGCCGGTGCCGGCCGAGAACGTGATCGCCCTGAGCGGCGGCGAGACCGTCGAGGGGCTGCAGGTCGCCTACACGCCAGGTCATGCCTCCCACCACGTCTGCTACTTCGACGAGCGCGGCGGTGACGCGTTCACCGGCGACGTCGCCGGTGTCACCACTCCGCCGGCGCGATGGGTTCTGCCGCCCACGCCGCCGCCGGACATCGACCTAGAGCTCTGGAACGACTCGCTGGACACGCTGCTCGCATGGGACCCCGCGCGCGTCTGCATCACCCACGCCGGTGCGTTCGGGAACGTCGGAGAGCGCGTCGAGGAGCTGCGTGGCGCACTGGCCCGCTTCGGCGAGCTGGCCCACGACACGACCGCCGAGCAGTTCGTCACCGCGCTGCGCGCCGAGGTGATCGAGCGTTCCGGCGGTGATGCGGAGGCCGCCGAGCGGTTCTTCCAGGCCGGTCCGCCCGAGCAGCTCTACGCCGGTCTGGAGCGCTACTGGCGCAAGCGCGCGGAGCGCGAGTGAGCACCGAGACGATTGAGCGGCCGCGCGTCGCCGGCCCCGGGGACGGTCTTGGCGGAGCCTGGCGGGTGATCGTCCTCAACGACAACCACAACACCTTCGACGGGGTTGCCGCCGCGCTCGCGCGTCACATCCCGGGGGTCGACCTCCAGCGCGGCTACGGGCTCGCGGACCAGATCCACCGCAGTGGACAGGCGATGGTCTGGTCCGGCCCGAAGGAGCCCGCCGAGCACCACTGGGAGATGCTCCAGTCGGAGGGGCTCACGATGGCTCCCCTCGAACAGGGCTGAGCGGCCGCGTTGCGGACCTCGTAAACCGCTCCGATCGCGATCAGGCGGTGTCTGTACTTTCTAACCATGCATCGAGTGAAGCTGACTCTCGCCGCCGGTGTCGTAGTGCTGCTGATCAGCGCGCCCGCCGCCGCCGCTGCTCCCGTTTCCGCGGAGCGCACCGCTCCCCAACGGGAGGTGCTCGAGTACTGGACGCCTGAGCGGATGGCCGAGGCCGGCGCGCCGGTTCTGGAGCAAACCGCGACCGGGCCCGAGGTATCGATCGCCACGCACAAGAAGGCCACGCGACGGGCGAAGCGGAGCTCCTACACGAGCAAGGCGGTACCGAGCGCCACTGCGACGTCGTCGGCCTACGCGCCGATCGGCAAGATCTTTGGCCGGATTCCAGGGGAGGGCGACTTCCAGTGCTCCGGCTCAGTTGTCCAGTCGCCGAACCAGCGGGTCGTCCTGACGGCCGCCCACTGCCTGATCGCCCGCGGTCAGTTCGCCGATCGGCTGCTGTTCATCCCCGCTTCACGCAACGGCGAGGAGCCGCTTGGGCGCTGGGTCTCCGACGAGCTGTTCGTTCCCGGGGGGTATCCCACGACGGAGAATCCGAAGCTCGATTACGGCGCAGCCGTGATCGCCCTCCAGGAAGGGCGGACGGTCCAGAGCGTCGCGGGCTTCCGGAAGGTGCGCACCTCCACCAGGAGTCGCCAGACCTTCCGCGCGCTCGGCTATCCGGGCAACAAGGCTCGCGGGCAGCGGCTCTGGGGCTGCCGCTCCAAGCTGCAGCTCGAGCTGAGCCTGCCGGGTGGCCACGACCCGTTCGGGATCGGCTGCGACATGACCTTCGGCGCGAGCGGGGGGCCGTGGATCGGTTCCAGCGGTGACATCGTCTCGGTCACCAGCCTCGGCGTCGATGGCTTCAAGAACTTCATCTTCGGCCCGCAGCTCCGCGCGGGCGCAAAGCGCTTATTGCGCGACGCCGGCGAGCGCTGAGGCTCGCTCAGCTCGGGTCGAGCGCGCGTTCGCCCGCCACCGAGACCTCGTGCCAGGCCGGCAGTACGGGGAGCCCGAAGCAACCGCTGAGCTCGGCCCGGATCTCGGCGATCTCCTCGGAGAGCCAGTAGCGCTCGAAGGAGATCTTGTCCGGGAACGCCGCGAGCTGTAGGAACTTCGCAGGATCGAACTTCGAGCGCAGCAGCACTTGCGCAGAGGCTCCGTAGTCGAGCGCCGCCTCGGCCGCGGGACCCCACAGCTCGAGGAACCGCTCTGCTCGGAAGGGCGTCGCGATCCAGCTGATCTCGACGATCTGATCGCCCGGAGCGCCGATCATGCGCCGACCTCTGCGCGAATCGCGCCCGGACCGTCGGCGAGCTGACCTTCGTGTTCGTCCTTGGCGCCCACGAGAATCGCGATCTTGCCCGAGTGCTTGTTCTCGTACATCAGCTGGTGGGCCTCCGGAACGCCGTCAAAGCCCATCGTGCGCCACAGCACGGGCTGCACCTTGCCCTCGGCGATCAGCTGGTTCGCCCGCATGCACTCGTAGGCGTTGGCGAAGTGCGAGCCGATGATCTGCTTCTGCTTCATCCAGAGGTAGCGAACGTCGAAGTCGAGCTCGTAGCCAGAGGTGGCGCCACAGATCACGACCTTGCCGAATGGCTTCACCACGAACACCGAGGTCGGGAAAGTCGCCTTGCCGACGTGCTCGAAGACGTAGTCGGGCTTGTTGCCGAGGATCTCCCGCACGCGCTTGTCGAACCCCCGCATGACGCCGAACCGCGCCTTCTCCTCGTCGGCGCTCTCGCCACCCTTGCGCATCATCCCGGCGAATTCGTTGCGGTTGATGAAATCGACTGCGCCGAGCTGCTTGACCAGCTCGCCCTTCTCGTCGGAGGACACCACGCCGACGGCATTCGCGCCGGCTGCCTTGCAGAGCTGAATCGCGAACACGCCGAGCCCGCCGGCCGCACCCCACACGAGCACGTTGTCGCCAGCCTGGATCTTGCACTGGTCGACCAGCATCCGGTAGGCGGTGAAGTAGGTCAGGCCGTAGGCCGAGGAGTCGACCCAGCTCAGGTTCTTCGGCTTGGCCAGCAGCTGCTGGGCCTGGACCTTGGTGAACTGCGCGAACGAGCCCCAGGTCGTCTCATAGCCCCAGATCTTCTGTGAAGGAGCGGCCAGGGGGTCGAGGCCGTGGACCTCGACGTCCTCGTAGGAGGCTTGGTTGCAGTGGAGCACGACCTCGTCGCCGGGCTTCCACTTGGTGACGCCCTCGCCGACCTTCCAGACGATGCCCGAGCCATCGGAGCCGCCGATGTGGTGGCCGAACTCGGGGTGATCGCCGTAGCCGAAGACCGAGACCGGCTTGCCGAGCGCCGCCCAGACGTTGTTGAAGTTGACGCCGGCCGACATGACCCGGACGATCACCTCGAAGGCGCCGGGCTGCGGGACGTCGACTTCCTCGAGCTGGAAGGCGTCGGTCGGCTCGCCTTCGCGTTCCTGGCGGATCACCCAGGCGGCCATCTTCTCCGGCAGGTCGCCGGGTTCTACGGCAAGGTCGGTCACGTTCATCAGGTCAACTGCCATGGGTCGGATGTGCTCCTGCGGTCGTGGCTTGCTGGCTTAGGGAAGCAGCAGCGTGTCGGAGGCCGACGGCCGCTTCCCGTTGACCAGGATCTTCGCAGGCCTGATCGGTGCCGCGACCTCATCGTCGGTGTCGGCCGGGATCACTTCGAGTTCGAACTTGCCTTCCGGCAGGTCGGCCTTGAAGGTCGTGGTCCCCTCGACGTTGATCGGACCCGTCTCCTGCGGCTCGATGTCCTTGCCCTCGAGTGAAACGCGGACGGCATCCGAGCTCTGGTTGGAGATCGTCAGCACGACGGGGCCGGCGCCGATCTTCGTAGGCTGGATGGTCGCCAGCCGGTCGTTGATGACGCCGGAGAGCTGGAGCGGCACCGCGGGGCGCGGGTCATTGGCGAAGTCCTCGGTGCCCCCGCAGCCAACAATCGCCGAGGCGGCGAGCGCTCCAATCACCAGTTGCCTCCTCATCGCGGCGAAACCCTACCCGACGGAGGCGGATGGCTACCCGAAGGGGAGCTCAATGATTTCGGCGGGTGCTCGCTGGTCGCCGACCTGGACGCTGTCGCCGGCGCTCAGTTCACGCCGGATGAGGGCAAGCGCGATGGGTCCGCGAGTCGGCGAGACGCAGGTCGAGCCGATCTTGCCGACCAGTCGCTCCGCGGAGTGAACTTCCTCGCCGGGGTTGGCTGCTTCCGAGAGCGCGAGGCCCCACAGGTGCCGGTTCGGGCGGCCCTTGTAGTGCAGGCGGGCGACCGTTTCCTGACCGACGTAACAGCCCTTGGTGAAGCTGACGGCGCGCTCGTTGAGCCCTGCCTCCTGAGGGATCGTCTCGCCGCCGATGTCGATTCCCAGCCGTGGGCGGCCGCGCTCGATGCGGACGCACTCGGCCGCCGCCCCGGACACGTCGGGGACGTCGAGCTCGAGACCGCTCCCGCTCGGGGCGATCACGTCGATCCCGACGTCGGTTCGCACGAGCAGCCGATCGGCATCGGCGTCGGCGACGTGGTCGTGCTCGTCGGGCCCGCCCTCGAATCCAGCCGCTCGCGCGGAGTCCGGTCCGATGAGCGAATTGATCTCCGTCAGCTCGGACTCGTTCGCATGCGAGACCTGACGACCGAGACTGTAGGTCGCGATCATCCGCTCGAGGATCTGGGTCGCGATCGGCTCGCAGTCGATCAGGAACCCGTCGGCCAGCCGCAGGACCCGCATGTCGGCGCGGACTCGCCCTTTGTGGGTGAGCAGTAGCGCGTAGCAGCCGCTCCCCGGCTCGAGGACCTCGATGTCGTTGGTCAGCTGGCCCTGGAGAAACTCGGCGGCCTCGGGGCCGCCGACGCGCAGCACCCCGCGCGGCCGGATGAGCCGTCCAGCGGAGCCGACGAGCGCGTCGTAGTCGGAATCAGAGGCGATCGACACGCCGACAACGATAGCCCCGAGGTAGGGTTCGCTCGATGCCTCTGGCCGATGACTTCCAGCGTGTGATCGGCTCGCTCCCGCCCGATTGGACCAGCTTGACCCTGGACCTGCGGATTCTCGACGGCGAGCGCTACATCGAGGCCGCGACGATGCTCAGCCAGATCAACGCTCAGGGGTACTCCCAGCAGGCTTGGCACTGGCGGCTCAACGTCGCCCACGACTTTGGTCACGCCGCCGCGCCCGAGACGGTCGCGGGAATCCTCGGGAGGCTGGATCAGGCCGGGATCCAGGGGGAGCTGATCGCGCGCGACTCACGGTCGGGGCGCGTCGAGGTGACCCAGATGTGGGGGCGTCCGGAGTCGGTGCGCCAGGAGTTCCGCGCACGACGCTCCCAGTGACCCGCGTCGCTGTGCTCTGCGCCGATTTGCTGTTCGGGTCGAAGCTCGAAGGTGCGCTCGGGGTCGCCGGCCACGAGGTCGCGCGGTTCGACTCCGTCGATGCCGCGGCCGCGAGTGGCCGCGTCTTCGACGTCGCCGTCATCGACTTGACCGATCCGCAGCTGGATGGCGTCGGAGCCGTAGCTGCGATGCGCGAGCGACACGAGCTCGACGGCGTCGCGACGCTCGGCTTCTATTCGCATATCGAGGTCGAGACCCGTCGGCTCGCCGAGCAGGCGGGCTTCGACCGGGTCGTCCCGAGATCACGGATGGCCCGTGAGGCGGCCGCGTTGGTCGAAGCACTGGCGTGAGGCGCGCGGGCGCCGGGCTCGTGGTCGGGCTGCTACTCGCGGGGTGTGGCGTCGACACGAGCGGGCTGGTGACGCGTGAGCGGTTCGTCGAGCGGCTCGACCGCGCCTGCGCGGAAGCGGCAGCCGCTGCGCCTGGCGCGCCGGAGGCCGGCTCGCCGGAGGCCGTCGAGGAACTCTTCGCAGGGCGCTTCGAGCTGTTCGCGGAAGTTCTGGCCGAGAGTCGCCGACGTGGCCTCTCATCCGAGCTGACCGCTCAGCTCGATGAGCTCGATTCCGCGATCGAGACGATCGCGCGGCTCGGACCGAAGCTGGTTGCAGTCGTGACGGAGGGTGTCGACACCGACCGCTACGCCGAGCTGAACGGGGAGGCCACACTGGCCGCGGTCGATGCTGAGCAGATTATGGACCGGCTCGGCTTCCGCGTCTGCGCGGTCGCTCAGCCCTGATCCGGATCGGGGCTTCCGAACATCGGGAACAACTCCTCGAGCACGGGCCGCCGCTCGAGGATGCCCGAGCCGGCCGCGAAGTCGGCCCAGGAATCCAGGTCTCGCCGATCGAGTTCGAGCACCGGCTCGAAGGCGGGGGAGATCGCCTCGAGCTGCGCGGCGACCAGTTCCGGGGCGGCATCGGAGGCCGCGGCGATCCGTTCGGTCGCTTCGTCCGGGTCAGCCAGCGCGGCGCGGGTGCCATCCGCCAGGGCGGCGACGGCGGCGCGTAGTCGCGCTGGATCCTCCCGAGCGGTCTCGCCGCGAGCCGCCAGGATGAGCTCTGGATAGCTGATTCCCGTGGCGTCGAGCCGGAACTCCCGGGTGGGCACTCCGGCTCGCTCGAGCGCGACCCCCTCCGCGTTCCAGAAGGCGACGACGGCGTCGACCTTGCCGCTGGTGAGCGCCGGAACCGCGGAGAAGCCGATCGTGATCGTCTCGACGCGGTCGTAGTCGCCACCGTCGCCCTCGACGACCGCCCGCAGGACGGCCTCGTCGGAGGGGAGGCCCGAGATGCCGACCCGCTTGCCTTCGAGATCGCGCGCGTGGCGTACGCTTGGATCGGCGATCACCGCCGCGAGCGGCCGTTGGACGATTGCTCCGATCCCGACGATGTCTTCGCCCCGCTCCCGCGCGAGGCCGAGGTCCTGGATGTCGACGATCGCCAGGTCGACGGCGCCGCTGGCTAGCAGCTTCGTGGAATCGATCGAACTCGACGGTGCCCGGATGTCCAGATCGGGAGTCGAGTAGATCCCGGCGTGCGCGGCGTTGGGCTGGAAGTCGAGCGCGAGCTCGATCTGGTCTGAAGGCGACCCGCAGCCGACGATCGCGAGCAGGACGAAGATCAGCGAAGGGCGCATTGCGGACACTCTATGTCCCGGCCGCCGCCCGTGGTTTTATGCTGCCCGGACCAAAAGCCAGTCGGCGAAAAGGGGGGAGTCGTGGAGGCATCGGTACAGGGACCACCCGCGCGCGGGGCAGCGGCTTACCTCGGTGAGTTGCTCGGCACCTTCGGGCTCGTCTTCTTCATCTGCATGGCGGTCTCCGAGTACGGCGTGGGCGGGGACTTCGTTGCGATCGCGCTGGTCCATGTCTTCGTCCTGTTCATGCTGATTCAGACGCTCGCCGTGGTCTGCGGTGCTCACTTCAACCCGGCGGTGACGGTCGCGATGGTCGCGCTGCGGCAGATCCGCCCGCCGGACGCCGTGATCTACATCGTCGTCCAGCTGACCGGCGGCATCCTCGGCGCGCTCGCGACGCGTGCGCTGCTGACCGACGAGGGTCTGGCCGTCAACTACGGCGCGGTCGCGATCAGCCCGCTGCTCGACGGTGTCTTCGCCGGCTTCATGGTCGAGCTGGCCGGGACGTTCTTCCTGATGTTCGCGATCGTCGGCGTCGCGGTCAATCCGCGCGGCAACCAGGAGTGGGCGGCCTTCACGATTGGAGCGACGCTCGGGCTCGTCGTATTCGTCGGCGCCCAGCTGACCGGGGCGGGCTTCAACCCGGCTCGGGCGCTCGGGCCGGCCCTGGTCTCAGGTGAGTTCGGTCCGATGGGGACCTTCCTGCTCGTCTACATCCTGGCGCCGGTGGTCGGCGCTGTGCTGGCGGCCGTGGCCTACTTCAGGCTCTTCATGGCTCCCGGCAAGAAGGTCGGCGGGGCCGAGCCGGTCGGCTGATCGGGGGCGGCGAGCGCCGCCGCTCAGATCGCCACCTAGACTCAGCGGAGATGCGACGCGTCACGTTCTCGCGGAACTTCACGATCTCGCTGTCGCGGACGTGTCGCTGCTACTGCAAGTACTGCGCCTTCGCCACCCACCGCGCGCATCTCTACGCGCCTGACGAGGTCGATCGGCTGCTCGATCAGGCGACCCGGCGCGGCGCGAAGGAACTGCTTGTGCTCACCGGAGAGCGGCCCGAGGTCAACGCCGAGGTCGCGGCGCGGCTCGCCGAGTACGGCCACGCCGACTTCACCTCCTATGTCGCCTGGACCTGCGAACGCGCACTCGAGAGCGGGATGCTGCCGCACACCAACATCGGCGTCGCGCCGCCGGGGGATCTGGCGCGTCTGCGTGAAGTGACCGCCTCGCAAGGGCTGATGCTCGAGTCGATTGAGCCCGACCTGGCCGTCCATCAGGGCTCGCCGACCAAGCACCCCGCGCGCCGCCTCGAGACGATCCGGGCCGCCGGCGAGCTGAAGATTCCTTTCACCAGCGGCATCCTGGTCGGAATCGGAGAAACCCCCGAGCAGCGCGTCGAGGCGCTCGAGGCGCTCGCCGCCGTCCACGCCGAGTACGGCCACCTCCAGGAGATCATTCTCCAGAATTTCGTCGCGCATCCGCGCTACCACGGCCGCGATCCGGCTGAGATCGCCGCCGACGCCCAGCTCGCCGGTGACGATTCACCGCTCACCGCGGAGCAGCCGATGCCCGGCTGGGCAACTGAGGTAACACTCGATCAGATGGCCCAGCTCGTCGCCCACAGCCGCCGGCTGATGCCGGACGTTGGGGTGCAGATCCCACCCAACCTCTCCGACTGGTGGGCGCCGCTGGTCGAGGCCGGGGCGACCGACCTCGGCGGACTGTCGGCCAACGGCGACCACATCTCTCCCGAGCACCCTTTCCCTTCGGTTCATCGGATCCGCCGAGAGCTCTCCGCGACAGGCCATGCCCTGACCGAGCGCCTCTGCGTCTACCCCCAGTACATGGACTCCGAGTGGATCGAGCAGGGAGTTCTGGACGTCATCAAGCAGCGCTACTGGAGCTTCATCCCGCGGCGCGGCTCCGGTCGGCGCGAGGAGCGCCCGATTCGCTCGGAGCTCGTTCCGGCCGCGATCGTCCGCGCGCGTGACGGGGAGGCTCTGCGTCCCGAGGAGTTGACGGCGTTGTTCGCTGAGACGCGCCCCGAGGCGATCGAGGACATCCGCCAGGCGGCCGATGAGCTGCGGGCCGAACTGGCCGGCGAGCTCGTGACCTACGTCGTCAACCGCAACATCAACGTCTCGAACGTCTGCGTCGTCGGGTGCGCGTTTTGTGGCTTCGGGCAGGGCAAGCGCTCGCCCGAGGCCTATGAACACAGTCGCGAGGATTTCGCAGTGCGGGTCGCCGAGGCGGTCGACTTCGGCGCCACCGAACTCTGTATCCAGTCGGGCATCCATCCCGACTGGGCGCTGGAGGACTACGAGGGTTGGCTGCGCTTCGCCAAGCAGCTCGCTCCCGAGCTCCACTTGCACGCCTATTCGGCGATGGAGGTCGATCACATGTGCCAGACCTCCGGCCTGTCGCCACGGGAGGTCTTCGAGCGGCTGCGCGAGGCCGGGCTCGGCTCGACACCCGGAACGGCGGCCGAGGTGCTCGACGATGGCGTCCGCGAGCGGATCTCGCCGAACAAGCTGCCAGTCGCCCGCTGGGTCGAGATCATCGAGGCCTCCCACGCGGTCGGTCTTCGCTCGACCGTCACGGTCATGTTCGGCCACATCGAGGAGCCGTGGGAGCTCGCCGAGCACATGCGCGTGGTCCGCGAGCTCCAGGCGCGCACCGGCGGCTTCACCGAGTTCGTGCCGCTTTCATTCATCCCGTTCCAGACGCTGCTCGGCCGAACCCACGGGGTGGCCGAGCTCTCGCGTGAGGAGAACCTCAAGCACACCGCCGTCTTCAGGCTCGCGCTCGGGAAGTCGATCCCGAGCCTCCAGGCGAGCTGGGTCAAGATGGGCCTCGAAGCCGCCGCCGAGGCGCTGCGCTGGGGCGTCAACGACCTGGGGGGCACGCTGATGGAGGAGTCGATCAGCCGCCTGGCCGGGTCCCAGCA
>JACCVG010000148.1 GCA_013698335.1 Thermoleophilaceae bacterium | reverse complement strand
CGAGCCGGATCTGGTCCCCGACGGAGAGCTCCGGGTCGAGTCCGCCCGGATTGAGGGAGATGGCCGTCGTCTCTCCGGCGTCGGGGCCGGAGAGCACCTTCACGGTTACCTCCCGGCAGCCGCTCGGCGCTGTCGCCGGACCCGGACAGCGAAACGTCTCCACCCGCTCGACCGAGCCCCGCTCGGTGGCGGCGACCAGGCCTTCGTTCAGCTGAGCGTTGACCGCGCCGGGCCAGAGCAGCACGAGCCCGGCGGCCGTGCCCGCGGCCAGCAAGGCCACGAGCGCGACGAAGAGACGACCGGCGGGACTGGCCAGCAGTGCGCGCACAGGGCGACGCTAGCGAGCGCCTCGGTCAGCGGGCGAGCTTGCGGAGTTTCTTCAGCTGTCCGTACAGCTTCGACCCGGGGCAATCGGTCTGGCCCGCATCCTTGTGGCCGGAGATCGTGTTGAGCTTGACCTTCTTGCCCTTCGGATAGCGGTTGCCCGACCCGCCACCGGAAACGAGCTTGACTTTGTCGTCGGGCTTGAAGTCATGGATACGCCCGAGTTCCTCGATCAGCGCCGCCTCGGTCTTGAGAGCGTCCTTTGACTGCTCGTCCTTCTCGAAGGTCCCGAGGTTGGCGACGCCCGCGGTCTGTTCGTTGAAGCCGACGGCATGCGCGCCGATGTTCGAGCGCGAGAGCCCTCCCGCGCGGCCCTCGAAGATCTGGCCGTACTTGTCAACGACGAAGTTGTAGCCGATGTCGTCCCAGCCGTTGCCGTTCCGATGGAAGCGGCAGATACCGAGCACCATGTCGGCCGATTCGTTGCGCGAGTAATCGTTGGCGTTGACGGTGTGATGGACGACAGCCCCCTCGAAATCGCCCTCACGAGACTTGCGTCGCGGCTTGCAGTCGTTGCCGCGGTCCCACTTCTTGCGCGCGATCACCTGCTTTGCGATCTTGCCCGTGGCCTTTACCGGCTTCTCGTCCTCATCCTCGTTGCGGGGGTGACGCGGAGGATCTTCCTCTTCGCCGGCTGCCTGCTCTTCGCCGCGTGGGGCATCAACGTCCGGATCATCGATTGGATCGCCGGGCTCGTCGATGAAGCCTGACGAGGCCGCGGGCTTGGCGAGCGCCTCGGTGTTGATGAAGTGGATCCGCATGCCAGGTGCGGATTGGGCGGTGCGGTATTGGAGGAAGCGCGACTCGCCGGCCCAAACGGGCGAAGAGACGCTGTTCGACTTCGAGGCGCGACGACGCTCTCCGCTGCCCGGTTCGGGCCCCCCGTCGGGCTGGGTCGGGACCGGAGTCCAGGTCGACCAGACCTCGCCATCCTCGCTTACCCGAACCGCGATCGCCGGGTCCGAGCCGTCGTTCCAGAGGAAGCCGAGCATCGTGAAGTCGGCCGGCGCCGCGATCGGCTCGGAAACCGTGCCCCTGTTTGCGGTCGTGACCGACCCCAGCACCCGGTCGGGCGCGGTGATCTCGAACTCGGCGGGAGCAGTGCTCGCCGAGGAGGCCGGGGCAGCGATCAGCGACAGGCAGATCGCGGACACGGCCGCAAGTGCAGCGGTGTTTCGCGTCATCAGGAGGAACAACACGTTACAGAGGTGGTTGGTTTCGCCGCGCACATTCCCGTAACGGGGATACTTCGCGCACGTGAGCACCGTCCCTGCCCCCACGGTCGCGGTGGTCGGTCACGTCGAGTGGGTCGAGTTCGCCACCGTCGACCGCGTCCCGGCGGCCGGAGAGATCGCACACGCCGGCCCGGCGTGGGGAGTTGCCGCCGGTGGTGGAGCAGTCGCGGCGGTCCAGCTCGCCAGGTTGGCAGGCACCGCGCGGTTGTTCACCGTGCTCGGTGAGGACCGGCTCGGTCAGCGCTGCCTGGACGAGCTGACGGAGCTCGGAGTCGAGGTCTGTGCCGCGCGGCGCGGCGTCCAGCGCCGCGCGCTGACGCTGGTCGACGCTGCCGGTGAGCGAACGATCACGACGCTCGGGCCGAAGCTGGCGCCCGGGCCGGCCGACGATCTTCCGTGGGATCTGCTCGCCCGTTGCGACGCCGTGTTCTTCGTCGCGGGCGCTCCGGAAGTCCTGCGCGCGGCTCGCATGGCGCGGCGGGTGACCGCGACGACGCGCGCGCTCTCGACGCTCGAGGCTGCGAGGGTAGGACTCGATGCGGTGATCGGCAGCGGGCGAGACCCGGCGGAGCGCTATCCGGCGCGTGCGCTCGATCCCGCGCCCGCCGCCGTGATCCGCACCGACGGCGCGCGGGGCGGCAGCTATGAGACCGCCGACGGCCGCAGCGGTGCCTGGCCCGCGGCGCGCCCGCCAGGCAAGCCGATCGACTCCTACGGCTGCGGGGACAGCTTCGCCGCCGGCGTCACGTTCGGTGTCGCGCGCGGGGAAGAACTAGAAGCGGCAATCAGTCTCGGCGCTCGTTGCGGAGCCGCCTGCCTGACGGGACGCGGACCGTATGCCGCCCAGCTGGGCGCGGCGGACGATCTCTAGTGATCGGCGACGCGACCGTCGTCGGGGATCAGCGGCAGTCCCGCCTGGACCCACGCCAGGATCCCGCCGCCGAGGTTGAAGGCCTCGTATCCGGACGCCCGAAAAGCCTCGGCGGCCATCGTCGAGCGTGCGCCGATCCGGCACTGGAAGACGACCGGCCGACCGCGGTCGATGCTCGCCGCCTCGGAGGAGAGCTGCGTGAGCTCGACATGGCGCGCGCCCTCGATCCTGCCCGCCTCCCACTCGTGGGGCTCGCGCACGTCGATCAGCTGGATCTCTCCGGCTGCGAGCAGCTCGCGCACGCGCTCTGGCGTCAGATCGTGTTCGCCGGCCATCGGCCAACCGTAGCGTTCGCGGCCTACTCCCTAGAGTGGCGCCGGTGCAGCCCGTAGACGTCGCTTTCGCCGGGATCGCCGCGCAGGCGGAGATGCTGCGCCGTAAGGAGATCTCCGCGCGCGAGCTGGTCGAATCCCAGCTCGAGCGGATCACCCGGCTCGACCCCGGGCTTAACTGCTTCCGCGTCGTGCTCGCCGAGCGGGCGCTGCTCGAGGCGGCGCAGGCCGACGGCCGGATCGGCGCCGGCGACGAGCGGCCGCTGCTCGGTGTGCCGGTGGGGATCAAGGACGGCTGGGACCTCGCCGGTGAGCTGACGACCCACGGCACCGGCGCCTACGGTGCTCCGCCCACCGAGGACAGCGAGTTCGTCACGCGGTTGCGCGCCGCCGGAGCGATCGTGATCGGCAAGACCCACCAGCCCGAGTTCGCCCAATGGATGTTCACCGAGTCCTCGACCTGGGGGGTCACGCGCAACCCTTGGGATCTGCAGCGCACCCCCGGCGGTTCGAGCGGTGGTTCGGGCGCGGCCGTCGCCGCGGGGTTGGTCGGCGCGGCGTCGGCCTCCGACGGCGCCGGCTCGATCAGGATCCCGGCCGCCGCGTGCGGGCTGTTCGGGCTCAAGCCCCAGCGTGGGCGCGTCCCGCTGACGCCGTTCGTCGATCACTGGCATGGCCTCTCGGTCGCCGGGACGCTGACCCGCTCGGTGCTCGACACGGCGCTCTGGCTCGACGTCGTCAGCGGATCATCACAGCGTGATCCGAACACCCTGCCCAACCCGTCGGAGCCATTCGTCGCGGCCGCCGGGCGCACGCCGAGGCCGCTGCGAATAGCCGTCTCCTTCGCCTCGCCGACGCTCGCCCCGGTCGGCGCCGAGCAGCGTTCGGCTGTCACGGCTACCGCCGAGTTGCTCGCCTCTCTCGGCCACACGATCCTCCACGAGGACCCGGACTTCGGCGTCAGGGCGGGCGGGATCTACTCCGATATCGGCGCGAGCCTCTCGCTGCGCTACCTGCGCGGTGCCGTGGACGACGCGGCGGCGATTGCCCATCCACGACGGCTGATGCGCCGCACCCGCCGGCTGGCGCGACTCGGATCGCTGATCCCGACGTCGCTTCTCGAGCGCGACCGCACGCACGAGGCCGACCTCACCGCTCGCGTCAACCGCGTGTTCGACCGCTGCGACCTGCTGCTCACTCCGACCGTCCCGGTCGCGCCGCTCGCTGTTGGCGCGCTCGAAGGCCGCGGCGCGCTCGCCTGCATGCTCGTCGGACTGCGCGGGTTCGGCGCGGCGTTCACGGGCCCCTGGAACGTCACGGGTCAGCCCGCGGCGGCTGTGCCCGCCGGATTCGACGCCGCCGGTCTGCCGCTGTCGGTCCAGCTCGTCGGCCGGCCCGCGGACGAGATCACGCTGATCGAGGTCGCCGCCCAGATCGAGGCCGAGCGCCCGTGGGCCCTGGCCCGCCCGCCGGGGTTCGACGGCACAGGTTAACGTCCCCGCCATGGGAGAGAGCGAGAACGGGTCCGACGGTGCGCTGAGTCTCGTGCGCAACCTCGCGGGCTCATTGGTCAAGGGAGTCAGCGGCGCCGTCGCCTCACGCGTTCCCCCGGCCGACCTCGACGAGCGCGACCCCGACTACATCCGCGAGAGCCTCCCCGGCCTCTGGATGCTCGCGAGCTTCTGGTTCCGGGCCGAAGTGCGCGCCTTGCACAACATCCCCGACGAGGGCGGCGTGTTGATTGTCGGCAATCACTCGGGCGGCAATATGACGCCCGACACGATCGTCTTCACGCTCGCGTTCAATACGTACTTCGGCGTCGAGCGCCGGTTCTTCCAGCTCGCCCATAACCTCGTCCTCTCGGCGCCCGGCCTCGGCTTCCTGCGCAAGTACGGGACCGTCGCCGCTTCGCAGTCGAACGCTCACCAGGCGCTGTCCAGCGGGGCGGCGCTGCTCGTCTATCCCGGCGGCGACCACGAGGTCCACCGGCCTTCCTGGCAGTCGTCCCGTGTTGACTTCGCCGACCGCAAGGGCTTTATCCGGCTCGCGCTCGATGAGGGGGTGCCGATCGTGCCGCTCGTCTCGATCGGCGGTCAGGAGACGGCGCTGTTCCTCAGCCAGGGTCGCGGGATCGCCCGTGCGCTGGGGCTCGACCGCCCGCCGCTCCGGCTCAAGGTGCTGCCAATTTCGATAGCGCTTCCGTGGATCCTCAACATCGGCGACTTCGCGGGCCACATCCCATTGCCGGCCAAGGTGACGGTTCAGGCGCTGCGTCCGATCGACCTGCGCGCCGAGTTCGGCGAGGACCCGAATGTGGACGAGATCTACTGGGAGATCACGACGCGGATGCAGGAGGCGCTCGACGCGCTCGCAGAGGAACGCAGCCTGCCGGTGATCGGGTAACTGGTCCGGCGTGCGCGTCGAGCAGCAAATCACGATCGAAGCGGCCCCCACCGAGGTCTGGGCGCAGATCGTCGATCCGGTGGAGGCGCGCCACTTCCTCGCGGGGATGACCCGCTGGGATGTCGACGGCGAGACGACGCAGCTCGGCAGCCGCATCACGATGCGAATGGGCGTGGGATCGGCCGAGGTCGGCAGCCTGGTCGAGGTCGTCGAGTACGACGAGAACTGCGACCTGGCCTGGACGAGCGTCACCGGGCTCGACCAGCGCGGCCGCTGGCGGCTGCGCGAACGCACGCCAGGCTGGACAACCGTTACGTTTCGGCTCAGTTATCAGGCTCCGGGTGGACTGCTCGGCACGATCTCAGACCGCTTCTCCTCGCCAATGGTCCGCCAGAACCTCAAGCAATCACTCGACAACCTCAAGCGCCGGGTCGAGGGCGGGGCGGGCTCGGCCGAGCCGGATTCCGGGTCGGCCGCGTCGGGAGTGTTCGCCGGGCTGGTCCAGAAGATCGACGACGTGCGCGTGCTGCGGGGAGCAGGGGTCGTGCGGCCGGTCAGGCCCGACCGGATCGCCCGCAGCCTGGTCGCGCTCAACCGCTTCGGCCCGACGCCCGCCGCTGGCTACGCGGCCTCGGCGATCATGCACCCGGACGACGTCGGCCTGATCGACGAGCTCGGCGAGCTCACCTTCCGTGAGATCCACGATCGGACGAACGCGCTGGGGCACTCCCTGTCCGACGCCGGGGTCATGGAAGGCCAAGGGGTCGGCGTCATGTGCCGCAACCACCGCGGCTTCATCGAGGCGACGATCGCGCTCTCCAAGCTCGGCGCCAACTGCCTCTACCTAAACACCGCGTTTTCCGCCCCGCAGCTCGCCGATGTCTGTGAGCGTGAGCAGCCGGTCGCGCTCATCTACGACCAGGAGTTCGACGGACTGCTCGAGCATGCCGGCGAGGGCCGCAAGCGGTTCGTCGCCTGGCAGGAGGGCCCGACCGAGTACGCGACGCTCGAGGAGTTGATCGAGGCCGGCGATCGCAGCAACCACGTTCCGCCGAGCGAGGCCGGCCGTGTGGTGATCCTGACCTCGGGGACTACCGGTACCCCGAAGGGCGCGACGCGCAAGCAGCCCGACGGAATCGACCCGGCGATCACCCTGCTCTCGAAGATCCCGCTCAAGACCCGCAATACGACGTTCATCGTCGCGCCGCTGTTCCACTCCTGGGGGTTCGCGCACTTCTCGCTCGGGATGATCCTCAGCGCTACCTACGTGCTGCGGCGCAAGTTCGATCCCGAGGCCACGCTCGAGACGATCGAGCGCTACAAGGTCGACGTCGCTCCGATGGTTCCGGTGATGCTCCAGCGGATCATGGAGCTGCCGCCCGAGACTCGGCGCAAATACGACACGGGCAGCCTGACCGCCGTTCCGCTGTCCGGCTCGGCGCTCCCCGGCGAGCTCGCGGTGCGCTTCATGGACGACTTCGGCGACGTCGCCTACAACCTCTACGGCTCGACCGAGGTGGCCTGGGCGACGATCGCGACGCCCGCCGACCTGCGCGCCGCCCCAGGTACCGCGGGCCGGATCCCGCGCGGCACGACGTTGCGGATCTACGATGAGCGGGGCAGCGAGCTGCCGACCGGTGAGACCGGGCGGATCTTCGTCGCCAACGAGATGCTCTTCGAGGGCTACACCGGCGGCGGCGGGAAAGAGGTGATCGACGGCCTGATGTCGACCGGCGATGTCGGCTATCTCGACGAGTCCGGCCGGCTGTTCGTCGTCGGCCGCGACGACGACATGATCGTTTCCGGTGGCGAGAACGTCTTCCCGCGCGAGGTCGAGGATCTGATCTCCGACATGGACGGAATCGTCGAGGTCTCGGTGATCGGCGTCGATGACAAAAAGTTCGGCCAGCGGCTGAAGGCCTTCGTCGTCCAGCAGGAGGGTTCGCCCCTGGACGCCGAGCAGATCCAGGCAGAGGTCAAGTCCAAGCTCGCCGGCTACAAGGTTCCCCGCGACGTCGAGTTCATCGATGAGCTCCCGCGCAACGCCACGGGCAAAGTGCTCAAGCGCGAGCTGGCCGAGCGTTAGAGCCCGATGGCGATCGACTTCGAGGGCGAGGGGCTGCTCGAGGGTACGGGCAGCGCCTACGAGAGCGCCCATCGGCTCGAGCTGCTCGAGCGGCTGTCCGAGGCCGGCGTCTCGCTGGACGAGCTGCGGCGCGCGATCGATGAAGACCGGCTCGCGCTGCTCCCGGTCGAGCTGCGGCTGTCGGGAGATCGCAAGTACACGGCGACCGAGATTGCGGAGCAGTCGGGGGTGTCGCTCGAGTATCTGAACCGCCAGCGTCGCGCGATCGGCTTGCCCGCCTCCCCCGACGATGTCCCGGCTTTCAGCGACGACGATCTCGAGGCCGCGCGGCGTCTGAAGGACTTCCTCGACTCGGGTCTATCCGAACAGGACCTGCTCGACAATTCACGCGTGATCGGCGAGGCGATGGCCCGGGTCGCCGCGGCCACTCGTGAAGTCGTCGCCCCCGCTCTGATGCGCGCGGGGGACACAGAGCTCGACCTGGCCGTCCGCTATGCCGACGCGGCGACCGAGCTCGTGCCGCTCGTCGGTGGCGTACTGACCCACCAGTTCAAGGCCCAGCTGCTGGAAGGGATCCGCCGGGACGTGATCACCGGCTCGCAGCGGCGCGCCGGTCAGATCGCGGGCGAGACCGAGATCGCGGCGGCGTTCGCCGATCTGGTCGGCTTCACGCGGCTCGGGGAGACGCTGCCGACGGGCGATCTCGGCCGGCTCGCGGGACGACTCGCCGACCTCGCCGGCGACGTCATCGAGGCGCCGGTCCAACTCGTCAAGACGATCGGCGATGCGGTGATGATGGTCAGCGAGGATCCGGGCGCCCTGCTCGACACCTCGCTCGAGCTGGTCAAGCGCGCCGGGGAGGAGGCGACGGCTTTCCCGAGCTCAAGGCCGGGCTCGCCGTCGGCCCCGCCGTCTCGCGCGCCGGCGATTGGTACGGGCACACGATCAACCTCGCTGCACGGCTCACGCAGACCGCCCGGCCGGGAAGCGTGCTCGTCTCCGAGCCGGTCAGGCAGGCGGTCGACGAGCAGCGCTTCCAGTGGTCGTTCGCTGGTGAGCGCAGCCTGAAGGGGATCGAAGGAGGAACCAAGGCCTTCCGTGTCCGGGCGCTCGAGCCCGAGGCTTGATGCGGCGCTTCGCGGCGGGCGACTTCACGCTCGCCGATCTGGTCGAGCGCAAGTGCGAAGCGGTGACCGCCATCCTTCCCGCGCGCGAGACCGCGGTGACGATCGGCGGGGTGATCGACGCCCTCGCCACCCTGCGCGACGGCGGCCTGATCGACCGGATGGTCGTGATCGACGCCGATTCTTCGGACGGGACGGCCGCGGTGGCCGTCGGCCGCGGCGCCGAGGTGCTGAGTGAGACGGCCTTGATGCCCGAGCTCGGCCCCGTACTCGGCAAGGGTGACGCGATGTACCGGGCGCTGGCCGCGACCGACGGTGAGATCGTCGTCTTCCTCGACACCGACAGCCACGCCTTCGATCCGGCTTTCGCCCTCGGACTGCTCGGCCCCTTGATCAGCGACCCGTCAATAGGCTTCGTCAAAGCGGCGTATGACCGACCGTTCGCGGCCGGGGAACAGGTCGTTCCCCACGGCGGCGGGCGCGTCAACGAGCTCGTCGCGCGGCCGCTGCTCAACCTCTTCTTTCCGGCTCTCGCCGTTTGCCGCCAGCCGCTCGCGGGGGAGGTCGCCGGGCGGCGCGACCTGCTCGAGACGCTGCCGTTCCCGGTCGGTTACGGGGTCGAGATCGCGAACCTGATCGACGCCCATACGGCGCTCGGCGGTGAGGGTCTCGCTCAAGTCGAGGTGGGCTCGCGGCACAACAGCCATCAGCCGCTGCGCGAGCTCGCACCGATGGCCTACGCGGTGATCGCGACCGTCATGGCACGCGCCGATCTGGAGACGGTTCGCGACCCGGCAGGCAAGATCCTGCTCCCGGCTCTCGACGGCGTCGAGGAGCGGCAGGTTCCGTTGCTCGAGCGCCCCCCGC
>JACCVG010000135.1 GCA_013698335.1 Thermoleophilaceae bacterium | reverse complement strand
GGTGTCGCGGCCCATCGCCCGCGCCGCGCTCTCGCTGAAGCGCGCCGCCTGACCGGAGCGCGAGACCATGATGATGTCGTCGTGCCCGCTGGTGCGACGGACGGCGATCAGCTCGTCGTCGTCGCGGATGTTGATCGCGATGATCCCGTCGGCACGCAGCGGCGTGTTGTAGGCGGTCAGCTCGGTCTTCTTGACCATCCCCTTCCTGGTCGCGAACATCAGGTACTTCGACTCGCTGAAGTCGCGCGTCGAGATGACGGCGCGCACGAACTCACCCTCGCGCAGCGGGAGCACGTTGACCAGGGCGCGACCCTTGGCCGTCCGTGAGGCCTCCGGCAGGTCGTAGACCTTCTCGCGGTAGACCTTGCCGCGGTTGGTGAAGAACAGCAGGAAGTCATGCGTCGAGCTGACGAACAGGTGCTCGATGTAGTCCTCGTCCTTCATGTCCATGCCGATCACGCCGACACCGCCCCGCTTCTGCTGGCGGTAGGTCGCGAGCGGCAGCGACTTGATGTAGCCGGACTTGGTGATCGAGATCACCATCTGCTGGTCGGCGATCAGGTCCTCAATGTCGATCTCGCCCTCGGCGTGGGTGATCTTCGTGCGGCGGTCATCGCCATAGGCTTCGCGGGTCTCGAGCAACTCCTCCTTGATCAGGCCGTAGACCTGCGACTCGTCGCCGAGGATCTGGCGCAACTCGCGGATCCGCTCAACGAGGTCGGCGTGCTCGGACTCGATCTTGCCGGACTCGAGCGCGGTCAGCCGCTGGAGGCGCAGGTCGAGGATCGCTTGCGCCTGCTCGGCGGAGAGCTGGAAGCGGTCGATCAGCCCTTCGCGCGCCTGCTCCGGATCGCGCGAGGCACGGATCAGCTCGATCACGGCATCAAGGTCGCGCAGGGCAATCAGCAGCCCCTCAAGGATGTGTGCACGGGCCTCGGCGCGCCGCAGCTCGTGCTGGGTCCGCCGTACGATTACCGTCCGCTGGTGGTCGACGTAGTTCTTGATCACCGCGACAAGCCCCAGGGTGCGCGGCACGCCGTCGACGAGCGCGACCATGTTCACGCCAAAGGTGTTCTGCATCCCGGTGTGCTTGTAGAGCTTGTTCAGCACGACCTTGGGGATCACGTCGCGCTTGAGCTCGATTACCAGGCGGATGCCCGACTTATCCGACTCGTCACGTAGGTCGGAGATCTCCGGGATCTTCTTGTCGTTGACGACCTCGGCGATCTTCTTGATCAGCCCAGACCCGTCGTTGCGCCCGTCACCCTTGGTGACCTGGTAGGGCATCTCGGTGACGATGATCGCCTCCTTGCCCTGGCGCAGCGGCTCGATGTGCGCGACGGCGCGGACGACGACGCGGCCCCGGCCGGTCGCATACGCCTCCTTGATCCCGGTCCGACCGACGATCACGCCGCCGGTCGGGAAGTCTGGGCCCTTGATGTGCTCCATCAGCCCATCCACCCCGATCTCCGGGTCGTCGATGAAGGCGATCGTCGCGTCGATCGTCTCGCGCAGGTTGTGCGGCGGGATGTTCGTCGCCATGCCGACCGCGATGCCCGAAGAGCCGTTGACGAGCAGGTTCGGGAACCGTGCCGGGAGGATCAGCGGCTCGAGCCGCGTGTCGTCGTAGTTGGGTCCGAAGTCGACCGTATCGGCATCGATGTCGCGCAGCAGCTCGCCGGCGATCCGCGCGAGGCGGGCCTCGGTGTAGCGCATCGCGGCCGGCGGGTCACTGTCGATCGAGCCGAAGTTGCCCTGGCCGTCGATCAGCGGATAGCGCTGGGCGAACGGCTGGGCGAGGCGAACCAGCGCGTCGTAGATCGAGGAGTCGCCGTGGGGGTGGAAGGCGCCCATGACCTCACCGACGACGTAGGCGCACTTGCGGTACGGACGGGTCGGCTGCAGGCCGGCCTCGTGCATCGCGTAGAGCACGCGCCGGTGGACCGGCTTGAGTCCGTCACGAACGTCCGGCAGGGCACGGCCCACGATCACGCTCATCGCGTAATCGAGGTAGGAGGAGCGCATCTCCTCCTCGAGCCCCCGATCCTCGATCACACCGCCTGTCAACCTGTCTATGTCGGCCATCTCAGACGTCCAGGTTCGTCACGGAGCGGGCGTTGGTCTCGATGAATTCGCGTCGCGGCTCGACCTTGTCGCCCATCAGCATCGAGAAGATCAGATCGGCGGCACTCGCGTCGTCGACGGTGACGCGCTGGAGCGTGCGCCGCTCGGCGTCCATCGTCGTGTCGTAGAGCTGATCGGCGTTCATCTCGCCGAGCCCCTTGAACCGCTGCATCGCAACGCCCTCCTTGGCGACGTCGACGACGGCCCGGCGCAGATCCTCGAAGGACAGCGCGCGGTCGGTCTTCTTGCCAAGGTTGATCGAGAACGGCGGTGTGCCGGCGAGCTCACGCAGCTGTCCGTGGACGCCGCGGAAGCGCGCGTATTCCGGTGCCGCAAACAGCGATCGGCGGAGCCGCCGCGTGACGGCTAGACCACTGGTGCGCTGGATCGTCTTGACGACGACCTCTTGGGAGTCGGCGGAGATCAGCTCGATCGAGTGAGGCTCGACGTCCGCGGTCACCTCACGGAGGTGCGCGAGCAGCGCCTCCGGATCGGCCACGTCGGCGTCGAGGATCGTCGACTCCTCAAGGAAGCCGATCGTCCCCGGTCCATACTCGGCGGCGAGCGTCGAGGCCCAGCCCTCGTACTGCTTGAGCAGGCGGATGAACTTCTGCCAGCGCGGGTGGGTGAACCCAAACTCCTGACTGTCCCGATCGATCACCTCGATCCGCTCGAGCTTGTCGCGCAGCAGGAACTCCTCGAGCTCGTGCTCGCGCTCGATGTAGAGCTCGGTGGCGCCTGACTTCACCTTGTAGAGCGGCGCCTTGGCGAGGTAGATGTAGCCCTCGTCGATCAGCTGCGGCATCTCGCGGTAGAGGAAGGTCAGGACAAGCGTCCGGATGTGGGCGCCATCGACGTCGGCGTCGCACATGATGATGATCTTGTGGTACCGCGCCTTCTCGACGTCGAAGTCCTCGCGGATGCCGGTCCCGATCGCGGTGATCAGCGCCTGGATCTCCTGGTTGGAGAGCACCTTGTCGATGCGGTTCTTCTCGGCGTTGATGATCTTGCCGCGCAGCGGCAGGACGGCTTGGGTGTTGCGATCGCGACCCTGCTTGGCGGAGCCGCCGGCCGAGTCACCCTCAACGACGAACAGTTCGGCGAGCGCCGGATCGCGGACCGAGCAGTCCGCCAGCTTGCCCGGCAGGGTCGAGTTCTCGAGCGCCGACTTGCGACGTGTCAGATCGCGCGCCTTGCGCGCGGCCTCGCGGGCGCGTGAAGCCTGGACGGCCTTCGTGATGATCGCGCGCCCCTCGCTCGGATTCTCCTCGAGGAACTCGGCGAGGCCGCGGTTGACGGCGGCCTGGACGAATCCCTCGACGGGCGGATTTCCGAGCTTGGTCTTGGTCTGGCCCTCGAACTGCGGGTCGGCGATCTTGACCGAGATGATCGCCGTCAGCCCTTCGCGGACGTCTTCGCCCTGGAGGTTGTCCTCCTTCTCCTTGAGCAGCCCCTTCGACCGCGCGTAGGCGTTGAGCGTGCGCGTAAGCGCGGATCGGAATCCGGAGAGGTGGGAGCCACCCTCGTGGGTGTTGATGTTGTTGGCGAAGCTGAGCAGCGCCTCCTGGTAGGAGGAGTTCCACTGCATCGCGACCTCAACCTCGCCGACATCGCCGGAGTCCTCCAGGAAGACGACCTTCTTGTGAAGGGCGTCGCGCGAGCCCTGGGAGTGCAGGTAGGTGACGAAGTCACGGATGCCGCCGTCGTACTTGAAGCTCTCGGCGTAACCCTCACCGCGCTCGTCGCTGAAGTCGATCTTCAGCCCGCGCGTGAGGAACGCCATCTCGCGGAACCGCTGTTCGAGTGTCGCCCGCTCATAATCGATCGTGTCGAAGATCTCGAGGTCGGGCAGGAAGGTGATGCTCGTACCGCGGCGGTCGGTCGGCGCGCCCTTCTCGAGCGCCTTGGTCGGGGCGCCGCGCTCGTAGGTCTGGGTCCACTCGAACCCGTCGCGCCAGACGGTCAGGTCGAGCTGCTCGGAGAGCGCGTTGACGACCGAGACGCCCACGCCGTGAAGTCCACCGGAGACCTTGTAGCCGCCGCCTTCGCCGAACTTGCCACCCGCATGGAGGACGGTCAGCACAACCTCGGCGGCCGGGCGGCCCTCCTTCTCGTGCATGTCGACCGGGATCCCGCGGCCGTTGTCGGTGACCGTGATGCTGTTGTCGGGATGGATCGTGATCTGGACCTCGTCGCACTCGCCCGCGAGGGCCTCGTCGACGGAGTTGTCCATCACTTCGTAGATCAGATGGTGCAGACCGCGCGTGCCGGTCGATCCGATGTACATGCCGGGCCGTTTGCGAACCGCCTCGAGCCCCTCGAGGACCGTGATGTTGCTCGCGTCGTAGCCCGCCTTGGGCGCGTTGCTCTTTGCCTTCTCCGCCAAACTGTCCCTTCTGCTCAGATCGTCCGAGGGCTCATGGGCGGGGACCGCCTGCGGCGGCTCCTCAACATGCGTAAGCCCCGGCTGCGAGTGCTCTTCGCACCGCCCGGGGCGACCCTTCGATTACCGCGTTCAATGGTACCAGAGCAAGGCGCTTGGTAACGGGTGTAAACCGTACGAAATACCAGCAAATCGCGTAAAACCAGCGTTCATTGCAAGTTCCTCCGACGGGTTCGCGCCGTGACTTGCGGACGGCCGGCCGCAGTGAAGCGGAAGCCGGCCAGCCGGCCCTCGTGACGCGATCCCCCGAGAGCGCCCTCGAAACGGGTCACAAGGGTGCCCGCCATCAGGGTGAGCTCGTGCGCCCAGCTACCGGAATCGCACTCGAAACCGATCACCCCATCACGCTCTCCGGTCGGCTCGGCGTGGCCGGCGAGTGTCGGGCCGGCGATCTGTGGCCAGAGCCGCTGTACCTCGCCGAGGAGGGTCGCGGGCGCGAGTTGAGACTGGAGATCACCGAGCGCGGCGCTCAGCGGGCGGGGGTCACGGCGCTTCACGCCGCCCGCAGCCCCTGTGCGCCGTCCGCGACGCCGTCGGTGACATTCACGAGGGCCACGTCGGCGGCCGCTTCGGCGGGCACGTGGGCGAATTCAGTCGCGGTCAACAGCGCCTGACCGCCCGAGCGGATCAAACCGACGAGCTGCGAGCGCCGCTTGGCGTCGAGCTCCGACATCACATCGTCGAGCAGCATCAGCGGCGGGCGACCCGCCTCGACCAGGACGTCGCGTTCGGCGAACAGGAGGGCGAGCAGCGCGGCTCGTTGTTGACCCTGCGATCCGTAGGAACGCAGGGATCGCCCGGCGAGCTCCAGCATGAGGTCGTCGCGATGTGGCCCGTGCCCGCTGAAGCCGCGGTCGAGGTCGCCGTCGCGCCGCTGCTCGAGCTCGGTGAGTAGATCTCCCGCCGAGGCCGCCTGCGAGCGCGGTCGGTAGCGGATCGCGGCGGCCCCCGGCAGCCCGATCTCGGTGGCCCGCTGGGCGAACAGCGGCACGACTTCATCAAGCGCCGCAGCGCGGTCTTCCATCAGGGCGAACCCCGCCCGGGAGAGCTCTTGATCCCAGGGGTCGAGCGAGCTCGGAGAAGACCGTCCCGCACGGATCCGCGCGATCAAGGCGTTGCGTTGCGCGAGAGCGCGGCTGTAGGAGGCGCGCGTCTCGGCGCGTGCAGGCCAGATCGCCGCGATCAACTGGTCGACGTGGGAGCGGCGCAGGGCGGGTGCGCCCTTGATCAGCTCCAGCCGCTCGGGCACGAAGACGCTCACCGGGGGCCGCTGGACCTGAGCGATCGGAGCGCTCGTCTGCGCGGCCCCGTCGATTGATATCCGCTTCGCCTCGCCGGGCTCGAACCCCACCTCGAACCGGTGCGTGCCGCTGTCATCGGTGGCATCGACCGCCACGTGTGTGACCCGACAGCCGTGCCGGACCATCTCGCGCTCGTTGCGCGTCCTGCACGACCGCGCGGTCAGACCGAAGTAGACGGCTTCGAGAAGGTTCGTCTTGCCGGCACCGTTGGAGCCCGTGACGATCGTCAGTTTGGGCGCGAGGGCAACGTCCGCCCGTTCGTAGTTGCGGAAGTCGCGCAGCGCTACGCGGTCGACCAGCACGGCACTACACGTTGAGGCGAATCGGCATCACGAGGTAGATGAACTCGCCGGCCTCGCCGGATTCGATCAACCCTGGCCGCAACGGACTTATCAACTTCAGGACCAGTTCGTCCGTCTCGGCGCTCTCGAGGCCATCGCGGAAGAACTCCGGGTTGAAGACGATCTCGAGTGGTTCGCCCTTGAACGGAAGCGGAACGGTCTCGGCAGCGTGCCCAACGTCGGGTGTCTGGGCGGATACCTCGACCTGTCCCTCACTGAAGGCCAGACGCAGCGGGACGTTCTTCTGGGCAAGGAGCCCGATCCGGCGAACCACCTCGAGCAGCTCTCGCCTACTGACGCGCAGCTCGTGCTCGCAGCTCTCGGGCAACAGCTGACGATAGTTCGGGAATCGACCTTCGACCAGCCGTGATGAGAGCACCACGCCGCCGACCGCGAACACGACCTGGTTCTCGAGCGCGGTGACGGAGATCTCCGTTGCACCCTCGGCAGTCGCAATACGCCCGAGCTCCTGAAGCGCGCGTGCGGGGACATTCGCCTCGAGCTCACCGTCGACCGGGGTTTCGAGGGCGCGCTCCTTGACGCTCAGGCGATAGGAGTCGGTCGCGACCATCCGCAGTTCGGATCCGGATGCGGTGACCAGCACGCCGGTCAGGTGGGGCCGGGTCTCATCGCGCGATGCCGACCGTGCGACCCGGTCGATCGTCTCGATGAAGGGATCGGCCGGCACTTGGATGGTCGTCGCGTCGCCTGCCTCGGGTAGCCGGGGCGGGAAGTCGTCGACCGGCAGCAGCCGCAGGTGGAACGCGGAGGAGCCCGCCAGCACCTCGAGGTCATCCTCGCTGGCACGATGCTCGAGCGTGACCTGAACGCCCGCTGGCAGTGACCGGACGACGTCGAGCAGCAGGCGGGCAGGAAGAACGATCGCTCCTTCCCCCTCGGCAGTCGCATCGAGCTGGACACGGAGACCCATCTCCATGTCAGTCGCGCGGAGCTCGACGCCGTCAGGGCCCGAGCTGATCATCACGCCGGCGAGCGACTGGACGGCGCTGCGGGGCGATGCGGCACGGCTCGCAATGCCGAGTCTGGCCAACAAAACATCCTGAGCAACGGAGATTTTCATCTAACTCTCTTGTTATCTGGGGCTGTTGAGATGTCGACATCCTCCCGCAACCCGGGTTGCGGGCGAGGATCGGGGTGTGACGAACCTGTCGACAAGAGGTCAATCCTCGCAGCGGACACGGTCGTCACCTCGAGATCAAGAGCTCTGAGCGCAACTTGTCGACAAGCTCACGGGTGCGGGGCTCGGACTCGATCGCGTGCGTTGCCCGGCGGCATGCGTGGATGACGGTCGAGTGGTTGCGCCCAGCGAACGCCGCGCCGATGGCGGGCAGGCTCTCGTCGGTCAGATCGCGGGCGAGCAACATCGCGATCTGACGCGCCTTGGAGATCGACGACCGGCGATCGTGGGCGAGGATGGCATCAACCGTGATCCCGTAAGCCTCGGCGACCGCGCTGAGGACGGCCGGCACTGTGACGGGCCCCCGCTGCTCAGGGAGGGGTGGGCCGACGACCTCGCGGGCGAGATCGGCAGAGGGGTCTTCGCCTCGCATCGATGCGTGCGCCACGACCCTGATCAACGCTCCCTCGAGGGCTCGAACGCTCGAGTTGACTCGTTTGGCAACTTCTTCGAGCACCTCTTCGCCGACCGCCGCCACGTCGCCGCTCGCGCGTTTGCGGAGGATCGCCAGACGTACGTCGAACTCAGGACGTTCGAGCGCGACGACGAGACCGGAGCCGAACCGTTCGCGGAGGCGGTCCTCGAAGTCGGCGAGATCGGAGGGAGAGCGGTCGCTCGTGATCACGAGCTGGCGCCCGGACTCATAAAGGATGTTGAAGGTGTGGAAGAGCTCTTCCATCGTGCCGACCTTGGCGGCGAGGAACTGAACATCATCGAGCAACAGCACGTCCGCCGATCGATAGCGCGCCCGGAAGATCTCGAAATCCCGCTTACGCGCCGACTGGGTGTAGGAACTGGTGAAGCCTTCGAGGGTCGAGTAGAGGACAGCGAGCGACGGGTCGTTCGTGCGGATCAGGTTCCCGATCGCGTGCAGCAGGTGGGTCTTACCGAGGCCGGGCGGGCCGTGGATGAAGAGTGGGTTGTAGGCCTGACCGGGGAGCTCGGCGACGGTCAGCGCGGCGGCGTGAGCGAAGCGGTTGCCATCACCGATGACGAACTGGTCGAAGCTGTAGCGCGGGTTGAGACCAGGGTCATCGACCGGGGCTGGGGTCTGGTCCGAAGCGACCGCCGGCGCCCAGTCCTCATCGACCATCTCGACGCTGGTGATCAGCGAGTCGATCCGCCCGGCCGTGCTTCGCAGCAGCGGCAGGTAGCGGTCCTCGACCAATCGCCGGACGTGACTCGGCGCTCGGACGTAGATCCGGGCTCCCTCGCGCGCGGCGAGTTCCAAAGGGTCGAGCCAGAGCTGGAAGGTCACCTCGGGGACCGCGCCGCGCAACTCGTCCCGGATCGCGAGCCAGGTGTTCTCGGGCGCTGGAGACAAAGGCAGGACGGGTCCTCCCAGAAGGGATCGAGTTGCGAAAAATAGGTGAGGAGTCGCTTTCGGGAAGCTGCGTGAGCGACCGGCGGGGGCGATCTTACAGACGTCGCCGAGCAGGATTGCCGGCTGTCGGCGGGGTGGTCCCGCCGACTCCGCAAATCGCGGGAATGACGGATTCTGCCCCCACCGTCTTCCGGCCGGGCGACCTCCCTATACTTCCTCGGCCTCGACCGGGACGATTCATGAAGCGGACCTATCAGCCCAAGAAACGCAAGCGCGCCCGTGCCCACGGGTTTCGTAATCGTATGCGGACCACCGCCGGCCGCAGGATCCTGAAGCGCAAACGCGCCAAGGGTCGTAAGCGCCTGACTCCTTAGATGTCCCGGCTGTCGCGGTCGGTCCCGGCGTCGAGGTCTGACTCCGTGGGATCAGCGACCCAGCGGTGAACGCGCCTGGCCGCAAGGCTCCCCGCCGCCAGCGCCTGTCGCGTAGCTCGGAGTTCGACCGCGTCTACCGCGAAGGCAGATCGCACGCGAATCGCTACCTCGTCGTCCACGCCTTCCCGCGACCCAACGATCGCGAGGAGGCTCGGCTCGGTGTCTCCGTGGGCCGCAAGGTTGGCGGTGCGGTCGAGCGCAACCGGGTCAAGCGGCTGCTCCGAGAGGTCTTTTGGAAGGAAGCCGATCGGCTGCCCGACGGCCATGACTTCGTGATCGTCGCGCGTCCCGACGCAGGCGGCCTCGCGCGCGAGCGTGGAGAGACCGGCCTCGCCGAGGCGCTCGCCGAGGCGCTCGCGGGGGCGGGTTTGTCGTCGGGGCGGGACGGCCCGGAGTGAGGCGGGTCTCGATAACGATAGTCACCGCCCCGATCCGCGTCTACCAGCTCCTGCTGTCGCCTCTGCTCGGGAACCGTTGCCGGTTCTATCCGTCGTGCTCGGAGTACGCGCTCGGCTCGATCCGTACGTTCGGCATACTGCGGGGCTCAGTGCTCGCCGGTTGGCGGCTGTTGAGGTGCAACCCCTGGAATCCGGGCGGGGTGGATTTCCCCCGAGACCAGACGTTGTTCGCTCGCCACCACGACTGCGCGGCCGGAACCGGAAACCGATGATCGCCGCCTTCCCACAGGACATCCTCCAGCCGCTGATCGACCTCTCCGAGTTGATCCTCAAGTTCTTCCACGGGATCGGGTTCGGCTGGGGCATGTCGATCATCCTGATGACCTTCACGATCCGCCTGGCGATTCTCCCCCTGACCTTCAAGGGTGTTAAGGGGATGCAGGAGCTGCAACGGCTCCAGCCCGAGATCAAGAAGCTCCAGGAGCGCTATAAGGACGACAAGCAGCGTTTGCAGCAGGAGACGATGGCCTTCTACAAGGAGCACAGCGTCAACCCGCTCGCATCCTGCCTGCCGCTGTTGCTCCAGCTCCCGTTCTTCCTGGCTCTCTTCTATCTCTTGCAGGGCCCGGAGTTCAAGGCCGACATCGCCGATGCGCCCAGCTTCCTCTGGGGCTTCATCTCGGATCTCGCCGAGAAGACCACCGGGATTACGCTGGTCGTGCTGATGGTCGTCTACGTGGTGACCCAGCTCGGCGCGAGCATCGTCTCGAGCATCAGCGCCGACCGCACTCAGCGGATCATCTTCATGGCGCTGCCGTTCGTTTTCGTCATCTTCATCATCCAGTTCCCGGCTGGGCTGATCGTCTACTGGATCACGACCAACGTCTGGACCGTCGGGCAGCAGCTACTCGTCCGCAAGCTCTACCCGAAACCCGAGCCGCTCGACCTGCCCGATCCCGATGCGCCCAAACCGGCCCGTGGCAAGCCGGCTGGCGCGACGGCAGCAGTCGCGGACGGCGCGGGGACGAAGCAGAACGGCGCGGGTCGGGCGGCTCCGCCTCCCGGGAACCCGCGCAAGCGCAAGAAGCGCTCCGGTCGCCGGCGCTGACCGAGATGGAGTCCGGCGCGCATGGGCGGATCGAAGTGCAGGCTCCGACCGTCGGCGAGGCCAAGTGGGCCGCCGCAAAAGCCCTCGAGCACCAGTTCCCAGGGGTCACCGCCGACCAGATTCTGTTCGACATTCTCGAGGAGGGCGATGGCGGTGGCCAGGACGCGAGGGTCGGTGCTGAAGTCGACGTCGAGGCTTGGGCTGAGCAGGTGAATCGGCTGCCGGACGAACCGGCCGAGCGGGTTCGGGCCCTGCTCTCGCGGATCGTCTTAGCCCTTGACCTGAGGTCTAGTGTCGACGTCGTCGAGACCGACGACGAGATCCGGGCGACCGTCAACGGCGATGATCTCGGCCTCTTCATCGGCAAGCACGGCAACACGATCGATGCCGTCCAGCAACTCGCCGCAAGGGCCGCGTTCAGGGGGATCTCGGAGCGCAAGCTCGTAATTGTCGACGCCGCCGGATACCGAGAGCGACGGGAGCAGTCGTTGAAGCGGTCGGCTGACACGGCCACGGAGGACGCACTGTCGTTCGGGCGTTCGGTCGAGCTCGAGCCGATGAGCGCCCACGAGCGCAAGGTCGTCCACCGCTATCTCTCCGATCGCACCGAGGTGCAGACTCATAGCGAAGGTGACGAGCCCGATCGCCGGCTGGTTGTCACGCCGACGGCCGCGTAAATCGTGAAACGGTCGGCGCGCAGCGGTTCGACGGGCCGGATCTCCTCCCCGCGACGCCGGGCTCTGCCGACCCGACTCCATTCCGCATCAACCGTCTAGTGGGTCTCAGCGCGGCGGTCCGCGGGCGACTGGCCGAGCTCAGCTCGCGCTACGGACTGGCTGAGGGCACCGCGTCTCGCTTCGAGGCGCTGCTCGTGGGGCTCGCCTGTGAGCCCGACCCCCACACGACGGACTCCACCCCGAAGCGCGCTGTGGACGCACACATCGCGGATTCCCTTACAGCGCTGGAGCTGCCGAGCGTCAGATCCGCCCGGTCGATCGTCGACGTCGGCGCGGGCGCCGGGTTTCCCGGCTTGGCGCTGGCGGTAGCCCTGCCCGACGCGACCGTCCATCTACTCGAGTCGCGTGGGCGTAAGTGCGCCGTGATCGAGCGGCTCGCGAACGCGTCGGGGACGGAAGCGGTCGTCGTGTGCGCGCGAGTCGAGGAGTTCGCGGCCGGGGACGGGCCCCGACACGACCTCGTCACCGCGCGCGCGGTCGCTTCGCTCGCGGTCCTCGTCGAATACGCGGCGCCGCTGCTCGCCGAAGGCGGCTGCCTGGTGGCCTGGAAGGGCGCGCGTGACAAAACCGAGGAGACGCAGGGATCAGCCGCGGCCCAGGAAGTAGGGCTGAGACCGCAGGCGGTGCGAGCGGTGAAGCCCTTCGCGGCTGCGCACTCCCGCCACCTGCACGTCTACGAGAAGGACGCCGCCACCCCCGCTCGGTTCCCGCGCCGACCCGGGATGGCGGCGAAGCGGCCACTCGGCCGCGGTTGCGTGTAACAAGACCGTCTGGCGGACCGCCGTCTGCCCGATCCGCAGCCGACGTTCTCCTCTTTTCGGCCGATCAGACAGAAAACGGGAGAACGATGGGATCCCGCCCCCCGCCCGCCCTACAAACCCGTAACTGCGAGAAACGTGAAACGGCTGCGTCGCCACGTCGCCCTGTCTGACCGTCTCGCCAGCTACCGTCGGCCTCGAGTGGGAACGATCTACGCGGTCACCAACCAGAAGGGCGGCGTCGGCAAGACGACGACTGCCGTCAACCTCGCGGCGTCTGCCGCCGACGCCGGCTGCCCGACGCTTCTCGTCGACCTCGATCCCCAGTGCAACGCGACTACTGCACTCGGCTTCCCCCGCGACACCTCGCCGAACGTCTACGACTGCATCAGCGACGGCCTCAAGCTGAAGGCCGCGGCGCAGCCGACCTCCGTCGAGCGACTCGACATGGTGGTCTCGACACCCGACCTCGCCGGCGCCAACATGGAGCTCCCTCGCGAGTCAGACTCCGAGAATCGCCTGCGCGACGCCGTCGGCAAGGTTCGCGAAAAGTACGACCTGATCCTGCTTGACTGCCCGCCAGCACTCGGCCCCTTGACGGTCAACGCCCTCGTTGCGGCCGATCGGGTGATCGTTCCGGTCCAGACCGAGTACTTCGCCCTCGAGGGGCTCGCCCAGCTGCTGGACACGATCGATCTGATCCAACGCGAGATGAACCCGCGGCTCGCCGTCGCGGGCATGATCCTCACGATGCACGATGGCCGCACGCGCCTCGCGCAGGACGTCGAGCAAGAGGTCCGGGCCCACTTCCCTCAGCTGGTGTTCGAAACAGTAATCCCGCGCAACATCAGGGTCAGCGAGGCGCCGAGCTACGGCGTGCCGGTGAGCCGTCACGACCCCGACTGCGCGGGGGCAATCGCATACGCCGAACTGGCAAAGGAGGTGGCGGCTCGTGGCTGATCCAGCTCGCGCCGAGAGTGGACGGAAGCGGGGAATGGGGCGCGGGCTGGCGGCGATCCTCCCGCGCGTCGAGGATCAAGCGCCCGAGGACGGACTCAGGGCGTTGGCTGTCGAACTTATTGGTTCAAACCCGAACCAACCGCGGACGGAGTTCGATGA
>JACCVG010000134.1 GCA_013698335.1 Thermoleophilaceae bacterium | reverse complement strand
TCGAACCGGCCCCGCTCACGCTGGACGGCGATTCGCCGGAGACTGCGGCCGGCCCCGAGGTGGTCGCCCCCGCCCCCTCGAGCCGCGCGATCGGAGCCCCGACCTTGACGCTCTCCCCCTCGGCGCTCAGCAGCTCGACCAGGGTGCCGCCGAGCTCGGCGGGGTGGGTGACGTTGGCCTTGTCGGTCTCGATCTCCAGCAGCGGATCGCCGGCGGAGATCTCCTGGCCCACGGTCGCGAGCCACTTCAGGATCGTGCCTTCCTCCATCGAGTCCGAGAGACGGGGCATGAGGATCAGCTCGGACACCCCCGCATCATCGCTCAGCCGCCGTCGCGGAAGCTGACGAGCCCGCCGATCACCCCGACGTAGGCGGTGCCGTCGGGCCCGATCGTCACCGGCGCGTAGTTGTTGTTGAAGCCGAAGCCGCTGCCCGCGTAGGCGCGATAGACCGTACGCCCCGTGCGGTAGTCGAGCGCCGTGAGGTACCAGGGGTCCGTACCGTCGGAGGTCGGCTCCTTCGTGTAGGTGTAGACGAGCCCGTTGGCCAGCGAGAGCTTCGGGACCACCGAGGGGGCGCGGACCTCACTGCGCCAGACCCGCCTGCAGCCGCGGCCGTCCCGATCGAGGTCGACGCGCTCGATCCCCGGCTGGGTCGTCCGCCCGTCCATCGTCGCGGCGATACCCGTGTAGCCGTGGTTGTTCTCGGCGATGATCGAGCGGCCGGCCGCGATCAGCGACTGGTCGGTCGCGCTGGCGCCGCGCTCGAAGACCGGTGCTCGGCAGACGAGCCGCCGCCCATCGACGCCACGACCGCGCTGGAAGACGTCGATCGCGACCGGATCGGCGTTGTCGGTGATCGCGACGAGCCGCTTGCCGATCAGCGTCGGGGTCGTCCCGGAAGCGTCGTCAGTCTGCCCGGGCTTCTGCTTCCCGTCGTTGGCGTAGGTCTCACGCCAGCTGACCCTCGGAGCGCCCGTACGCGACGCGTCGAACCGGTAGAGCGCTCGGTCGGTGACGATGTAGACGCCGCCGTTGCGATCGACGGCGAACGAGTTCTCGATGTCCTCGCCGAGCGAGGTCGAGTTGACCGAGCCGCTTTGCGGGTCGACCACGCCGACCGTCCCGCGCGTCCCGACGAACCACAGCCGCCCGTCCCAGTCCGGCAATGCCGAGTTGATCCCCTCGGCCCGCTCGAGCTCGCTCGCTACGCCGTAGGAGCGCTCGAGCCGGAAACCGGGAGCCGTCGTCTCCCTGATCACGAGGATCCGGCCGTCGGTGGTCGGCACGACCGCCCGATCGCGGTCGTCGAGGTAGAAGTAGCCGCCGCCCGAGAAGTCGGTAAAGACGCTCGGCAGGCTGGCTGGGTTGCGCAGCGGAAGCGCGAACGACGCGATCTCCTCGAGCGTCCGCGGGTCCATCATCACCAGCCGCGGACCCTGCAGGCCGACGCAGACGGTGACGATCCGTCCGCGACGGTCGAAGGTGACCGACGCGCACTCGGCCGTCTGCAAGGTCGACCGAGTCTCGATGTCCCGGCCGAGCGGCCCGCTGACCGTGTGGGTGTCGGTCTGGTAGGCGTCTGAGTGAATCACGCTACGCCCGTTGCGCGCCATGAACGGGTGGCGCGGGATCTTCTCGGCCTTGACCGGCCGGGGCTTCGCGGGTCCGCCGATGAACTGCGGCTGGTTCTCGAGCGGGCCGCTTCCGAGAACGGGAATCGCGGCTGCGCTGGGCGCCGAGAACAGCGCCATTACGGCGGCCAGAGCGATCGGGAGCGAGCGCATCGGATCGAGCCTAACGCTTAGAATCGCGATCATGAGGGGGTTCCCAGCGGCGACAGTGGTTGTCGGCTGCGTGGCGTTAGTGGGCGCGCGATGATGACTTCGCTGCCGCTACGGGCGCGTGGCGCGGCCGCCTCGCTCGCCGGGCGCCTCCCGATCGCCGCCGCCCGCCCGCTCGCCGACCCTCCGCCGGGGAGCGGGCTGTCGCCGGTGATGGGCGAGCCGGGCCTGCCGCTGACCGGAAATTCACTCGGCTTCCTGCGCGATTCACTCGGCCACGCGCGCCGGTTCCACGACCGCTTCGGGACAGTGTTCTGGACCGGTGCTTTCGGCACCAAGCTCGTGCTCGTCCTGGGGCCCGACGCGATCGGCACCGTGCTGGCCAACCGCGACAAGGCGTTTGCCAACAAACAGGGCTGGGAC
>JACCVG010000125.1 GCA_013698335.1 Thermoleophilaceae bacterium | reverse complement strand
AGGCCTCGAGCAGCTCGTCGCGGCGGTGGTCGTCGATGGGCAGGTCGTCGGCGATCAGCACCCAGTCGGCGCCCTCGAAGGCCTCCATGTTGAAGATCTCGCCATCCAGCTCGGGTGAGTCGTCGACGACGACGAGCACCTCGGTCTGGGGGTTGAAGTACGTCCCCGGACGGATCAGCAACTCATCGAGTTCGAAGCGGCGGTCAGAGGCCATTCGCGCCGTATCTATACCTGATGCGGCCGGCGGTCAGCCGCCGAGGTCGCGCAGGCGGCGCTCGACCTCGGCTTCGACGGCGAGCGGCTCCTCGCCGCGCCGCTCGCGGCGCGCGTTGCTCGCGATCACGACTTGGCGGACCTCCTCGCGCAACGACTCGTCTGATCCGCCGGGGAGGTCGGCAGGGGCCATCAGCCGGGCGACCTCGGCATCGATGTCGAGCGGCTCCTCGCCCCGGCCGACGCGTCGCGCCGACTTGGCCTCGAGCATCTGGCGGACCTCGGTCTCGGCCTCTGCTCGCGCGGCTGGGCTTCCGGCCGGAGGACCGGCCACCCGATCGGGGGTGTCGAGCGAGAGCCCGCCTTTGCCGATGTCCTGGTAGAGCGAGTTCTGACCGACGATGCTGAACAGCGCGGCGATGATCGCGATCACGCAGACGACGATCAGGACGATTCCGAAGGGCTCCACCGCTCTGCAGTCTGACCGTTCGCGCGTTCCGTGACTACGCGCGCCCCTCTGGGGTACTCTTATGTAAGACATTGACTGACTAATCAATCAAGGAGCATTTCGTGGTCGATTTCACCCTTACCGACGAGCAGAAGGACCTCCGCGAGCTCGCGCACTCTTTCGCTGAGAAGGAAGTCCGCCCGGTCGCGTGGAAGCTGGACAAGGAAGGCACCTGGCCGGGAGAGATCATCGAGAAGGCCTGGGAGATCGGCCTGCTGAACACCCACATCGAAGAGGCCTACGGCGGACCTGGCCTCGACTACCTGACCGGCACGATCATCGAGGAGGAGTTCGGCTGGGGCTGCTCGGGCGTCGGCACCTCGCTCGCCTGCAACGGCCTCGCGACCGCGCCGATAGCGCTCGGCGGCTCCGAGGAGACGAAGAAGCGCTACCTCGGGATGCTTACCGAGGAGCCGAAGCTGGCCTCCTTCTGCCTCACCGAGCCCGACGCGGGCTCCGATGTCTCGGGCATGAAGACGACCGCCGTCCGCAAGGGCGACGAGTACGTGATTAACGGCTCGAAGTGCTTCATCACCAACGGCAGCCATGCGAGCTACTACACGGTGTATGCCAAGACCGACAAGGACGCCGGCCACAAGGGCATCTCGGCGTTCGTGGTCGACCGCGACCTCGACGGCGTGACCGTCGACAAGAAGGAGGACAAGCTCGGACAGCGCGCCTCCAACACCGCGACGATCTCGTTCAACGATGTCGTGATCCCGGCGGCGAACCTGCTCGCCGAGGAGAACCACGGCTTCAAGCTCGCAATGATGACGCTCGATCGCACCCGTCCGGGTGTCGCGGCGATGGCCGTCGGCATCGCGCGCGCGGCGTTCGAGTTCGCGACCGGTTACTCGAAGGAGCGCGTCCAGTTCGGCGTGCCGATCGCGATGCACCAGGCGATCCAGTTCATGATCGCCGACATGGCGACCAAGATCGAGGCGGCTCGTTTGATGACCTGGAAGTCGGCCGTCCTGCTCGACCAGGGTCAGCGCAACACGCTCGTCTCCTCGCACGCCAAGCGGTTTGCCGCAGACACGGCGATGGAGGTCACGACCGACGCCGTGCAGGTCTACGGCGGTTATGGCTTCATCAAGGATTACCCGGTCGAGAAGTTGATGCGCGACGCGAAGATCATGCAGCTGTACGAAGGCACGTCGCAGATCCAGCGGCTCGTGATCGCTCGCGAGGTGCTGATGCCCCGGCGGGATCCGGATCCGGCTCCGTCGGCGCCCGTGGTGCAGGAGACGGCGGGGGTCGTCGCTTAGTCGCTGCTCGCACGTTGCTGCTCGGGGCTTTGCTCCGGTAGAGGCCTTCGCTCACCGCTCGGGGCCGGGAGTCCTCCACCATCGCGTCCCCTCGGCGGAGCGCCGCAGTCGCCTGCTGGGCTCAGTCGAGGAGGATCTGTTCCAGGAAGGGGCGGATCGTGGGCCACGGGTCTGCGCCACGGCGTGAGCGCGGCTCGTAGGCCTGCGTGAGCGCGAGGCCGCGCATTGCGGCCAGGACGGTGGCGAGTCGGGCGGGGAAGTCGGGTGGCGCCGGGGTCTCACCGAGCACCTCGGGAATCGCCCGAGCGATCTCGCGAGCCATCGTGCGCTCGAGCGGGACGAGCCGCTCGTAGAGCTCGGCGTCGTCGGCGGCGGCGATCCAGAGTTTCACGAAGGTCGTGAACAGCTCGCCCGAGTAGTCGTTCCACAGCAGGTCGAGCAGGACACGTGCCCGTTCCGGGTCGGTCTGGGGGAGCGCCGCCGCCTGCTCGGTCAAGGTTGCGATCCGGCGCTCCGCAAGCCGCTCGACCGCGGCTCCGACTAGGTCTACCCGGTACGGGAAGTAGTGGGTCTGCGCGCCTTGAGAGACACCCGCGCGCTCAGTGACGCGGCGCGTCGTCGTCGCCGCGTAGCCGACCTCGTGGAGGCTCTCGATCGTCGCGTCGAGCAGTTTGCCGCGCGTCTCGGCGCGGCGCTCTTCCTGCGTGCGGCGGGGTTTCGGCGTGCGCTCGGCGGTTCCCACGATTGCGGCGAAACATAGCGCGCGTTCGGTATCTGCCATGAGGGGCTGGGCGGTAGGTTCCGCCGACGAGGCTTTGAACCGGGGAGGCAGAGATGAGGGGATTTGGGATCGTGGCGGTTCTGGTGGCGGCGGCGACCGCAGTCGGCTGCGGCGCCGGTGGAGAGACCGAAGCCAGCGGCGCCGCAAATGATGAGGCGGCCGCCGCCGTCTATGTCTCCGATCTCGATGGCCTCTGTCTGAGCTCGGCCGCCGAGCAGCGTGAGATTGCGGTCGATCCCGAGCTGGGGGCGACGGAGTCAGAGCGAGCGGTCGAGGCCAACGAGGCGCGGGCGAAAGCGCTTCCGCTTTTTGACGAACTCGAGCCGCCACCGGCCCTCGCCGCCGACCACAAGCGCTACGTCGCGGCGCTGACCGAGTTGGTGGTTCTTAACGAGCGCGTGACGAACGCGATCGATAGCCGCGACCGCGCCCGCCGGACGCGAGCCGCCGCCCGAATTGCCCGCCGCACCGAACAGTTCTTGAAGCTCGGCGCTGACCTCGGGGCTCGAGAATGCACCGACGACGCAACCACGTCGGAGATTGCGGGCATGACGGAGGCGATCGACGCGGTCGAGACAACCAACGATCCGGCCCAGTGCAAGGAGCGTTTCACCAAGGACTACCTGAAGCTCACACACGCCGGAAGCCTCGCGGATTGTGAGGCTTTCCAGGAGGACTACGAGCCCGCCGAGAGCTTCGAGGCAGCGGACCTGAGCACGGTCGGCCCGTTCGGTTTCGCGGAGGTGACTCCGATCGGCGGCCCCAGCGACGGCCAGACGGTTCGCTACCTGCTGCACCTCGACCGCGGGACGTGGAAGCTCGATGCGATCCTGCCGAGCCGCTGAGCTCTCAACGGGCGCCGTTCGGCCCGAGCCGCGTGACGTCGACGGCCTCGCGCTCGACCTCGCCAGCGCAGAACGGCGGATCGTTCCAGCGCTTCTTCGAGTACATCCGCGTCTGGTCGGCGAAGAACTCGGAGCGCGGGTTCGCCGACTGCGAGTAGGTGAGGATCGAGCGGTCGTCGGGGCAGGCGCCGTTCTTCGAGAAGCTCGTGACCATCACGAAGCTCGAGCCGTGCTCGACGTCGGGGAACCCCTTGCCGGGGACGTAGCCATTGGAGATCGCGTTGAAGACGCCGAGCCCGCCGGGCCCGCCGTGGATCGGAATCCGCTGCTTGCCGCGCAGCTCGTAGCTGTACTCGCCGAGCTCGGCGTCGAGCGGGATTCCTGAGCGGCGCAGATCGCTGACCGCGTCGGCGAAGGCGCGCTGGACCGACAGACTCGACCCCTTCAGGCCGGAGGGCGTGTTGACCGGATCGCCGAGCGAGAAGGGCGTTGCGAACGGGGAGGTCCCGGGTAGACCGGGATCGAGCGGCAGCCCGCCGGGGGCTGCCAGTGCCCGCGAAGCGAAACGCCGGAAGAGCACTGCTCCGGCGCTGTCGACGTTGTCGCGCACGTTCCAGCCCGCGAGCGCCGTGCAGGCCTCCGCGACGTCGACCGGCCCGTTTGAGCCGAGCATCGTGGGGTTGGAGCGACACGCCCGCACCAGCGGATCACGCCACAGCTCGCCGGCGTACTGGCGGTTGTTGAAGACGGCGTCCTGGAGCAGCCCGCGCGTGAAACCCTTGCCGGGTCGGCCGTCGGTCCCGTCGAGCCGTTGCTGGATGATCCGCAGGCCGAGCCGCGTGCGCAGCGAGCGCTCGGTCCGTTCGTCGCCGATGATCCGCGCGAAGCCCTCGAGCGGCTGCTCGGGGTTGGAAAGCCAGTAACTGTCGTTGGAGTTCGTCACGTAGTCGTCGCGGCGCAGCAGCGGCATCTTGGAGGGGCCGAAGGTCCCCGGCTGGAGTGAGTCGGGATCGGTGTCCCAGTTGCACTCAGAGCGTGCGCCGTCGAGCACCGGCAGGCCGAGCGCCTGGCGGGTGACGACGCCGAGCACTCCGGAGCAGCTCGTGGCCTTCGCGGTCGGGACGTTCGGGACGGCTCCGATGTCGGCGTACAGCGCACGACCACGCGAGTCGGCGGCGATCGTGTTTACCCAGGGGATGCCTACGTTGCGCTTCAGGATCCGCGTCAATTTGCCGGTCGTCTGGGCCTGGTTGGTCTCGAAGAAGTGGTTGAGGTAACGGAAGTTGGCCGCGTTGACGTCACCCATCGCGTAGCCGACTACCGGCGTCCAGGGGAACAGCGGCAGGCCGAGGATCCCGTTGATCATCGGTCCGTACTCGGTCGAGTAGAGCGTCCGGTTGAGCTCCTGGGCCCCGGGTCCCGGGCGCGGGATGCGGACGGTGACTTCGTCGGTCTCCATCTGGCGCGGCTGGCCGTCGACGAGGTAGGTGTTCGGCGCGCCCGGCACGAGCGTCAGCTCGAACGGTGTGAAGCGGAACGCGGTTGAAACCGTGTGGCTCCAGGCGAGCCGCTCGGTGTGGCCGATCAGCACGAGCGGGACGCCGAACAGGCTCGCGCCGCTGACGTTGAGCTTGCCGGGGATCGTCAGGTGCGACTGATAGAAGCGCTCCGAGCCGTCCCACGGGAAGTGCGGGTTGGCGAGCACCATTCCGCTGCCGTTCTGGGTCGCCTGCTTGCCGAGCCCATAGGCATTCGAGCCGATCCCACCAAGCGGCAGCTTGTCGGCGAGCTCAGAGACCATCGCTCGCTCATCGCCGGAGATCGCTGCGGCATTGCGCTGAGCCGCTGACATAGCGGCGGACCCGAGCAGCGACGGGGTCGGGGGCGCCGCCGTTGCGATCTCGTTGATCGCGACGCCCTGGCTGGCGAGCAGGGCGAGCTGGTAGAAGCGCCGGTAGGCGTCAATCGGCTCGATCTTGCGAACCCAGCGCTCGCCCTTGCACGCCGGGTCGGTGATCCCGTTGCGACCGACATCGTCGAGGTAGGCGTTGTAGCCCTTGACGTAGCCGCGAACACCGTCGCGGACCTTCGGCAGCGGACCCTGCGGCGGTTTGCGGGCGATCAGCTCGTCGACCGTCTGCTTGTCGATGATCCGCTGGTAGAAGAAGTCACTGTTGAGGTTGTTGACGATTGCGCCATTGCCCTCGAACTCGTAGTCCTTGCCGGCGCCGAAGAACCGCGACCGCTGCGCGCGCACCGTCACATACATGTCGGCGGCGATGCAGATGTTGTCCTGCGCGAAGGAGTAGCCGTAGCCGTAGCCGAGCCCCTCGAAGTTCTTCGCCTTGATGTTCGGTATTCCGTGGGCGCTGCGTGTGATCTCGGCGCGCGGAGCGGCGGCTGCCGGTGCGGCCCCGAGCAGACAGAGCGGCAGCGCGCACAGCGCGAGCACGGCCCTCCCCAACGATCTCCCCCCGACGACCATGGATCGAGGTTAGCGGCTGGACATCGGTTCGCGTGTCAGGATTCGGGCCGATGGCCGCGCCCCGCAAGTCAGAGGACCGCTCCGCCGAGACGCGTGCCGCCGTCGCCAAGGCCGCGAGCCTCGCTGAGGCCCGCGAGGCGGCGACCGCGCCCACGCAACTCGCGCGCGGTCCGGCCGATCCGTTCAGCGGCGGCCTCCGCAAGGCCGTCCTGCCGCTCCTGGTCCTCCACCTGATGAACGAGGGACCGACCTACGGCAACCAGATGATGGAGCGGATCTCGCGCTCAACGACCGGCGTGCTCTCGGTCAACCCGAACACGATGTACCCGTTGCTGCGCCAGCTCGAAGCCCGCGGCCTGATCGCCGGCGAATGGGAGCACCCTGAGCGCCGCAGCCGCCGCTACTACTCGCTGACTAAGGCGGGGGTGGAGGAATACGAGCGGTTGCGAGTCGAGGTCCGGCCGTTCCTCGAGCAGGTTGCGAGCTCGCTCCAGCAGATCGTCGAAGAGGTCTACCGCTGATGGGCGCGCGCCGCCGCACCGAAGCGACCCGCGTCGTCGAGTCGAGCATGCACGAGGCGCTCTCGCTCTGGCACGACACCGACCACTGGCCGGGTTTTATCGACAGCTTCCAGAGCCTCGTCGAGCGCTCGCCCGACTGGCCCGAGCCGAATTCGTCCGTCGTCTGGGATTCGATCCGCGGCGGTCGCGGCCGGGTAACCGAGCGCGTCCTCGCCAACGAGCTCGATCGGTTCACGACCGAGGTCGCCGATTCCGAGATCGACGCCGAGCAGAGCTTCATGGCGGAGCCGGCGACCGGCGGCGAGCGCGGAGTGTTGCTGAGGCTGACGCTCGACTACGAGATCCGCGACGCGAGCCGCTTCCAGGAGCTGATGAACTCGTTGTTCATCAGCCGCGCGGTCCGCGACTCACTGCGCCGGACACTCGACCGCTTCGCGATCGAGTTAACTGATCCCACATGAGCATCGCGCTGCTGCACATGGAGATCTCGCACCCGTCGAATGCGGCGCGACTGATGCTGGAGCACAAGCGGCTGGAGTTCGACGTCGTGCGGATCAGGCCGGGGACGCAGCCGCCGGTGGTCCTTGCGCATGGATTTCGGGGTATCACCGTGCCGGCGCTGAAGATCGACGGGGCGAGGATCCAGGGCACGTCGGCGATCGCGCGCGAACTGGAGCGACGGTTTCCGGAGCCGGCGCTCTATCCCTCCGACCCTGCGCGCGCCGCGCGCGTGCGCGAGGCCGAGGAGTGGGCCAACCGCGAGTTGCAGCCGGTTCCCCGGCACGTGATCCGGCTCGCTCTGCGCGAGGATCGCGCCGCGCTGCGCTCCTTCGTCGGGGAGCAGCAGGGCTTCAAGCCGGCAGGCCTGATCGCCGCCGTCCAGGGTCCTGTGATGCGCGCTTTCCTCGGCCGCACCGGCGGCACCCGCGAGAGCGTCGAGCGGCTCTGCCGCGCGCTTCCGGAAATGCTCGACCACGTCGACCGGCTGATCGAAGAAGGCGTGATCGGGGGGACCGAGCGCAATTCCGCCGACTACCAGATCGGCACGACGATCAAAATGATGGAGGCCTTCGATGATCTGGGCGCGCAGGTCGAGGGCCGCCCCGCCGCGCGACTGGCCGCTGTCTGGCCCGAGCTGGACGCACGCTTTCCCTCGACCGTCCCGGCCGTGTGGCTCGCGGCCGGTCGGTGAGCCGACCTCCTCACCTCCTCGCGCGCTAGCCTGCGGGCCGACTGGCCCTGACCGGAGAGGATCGATGTACGTGTTCAAGGCGGCCGTCGTCGGCGCGGGGACGATGGGTGGAGAGATCGCGCAGGTGATCGCCGGATCCGGTCTGCCGGTGATGCTCAAGGACGTCGATCAGAGGTTCGTCGACGCCGGTCTCGAGAAGGCGCGTCAGGTCACGGCCGGCCAGCTCGGCGGCCTCGTCTCAAAGGAGAAGATCAGCCAGGAGCAAGCCGACACCAAGCTCGAGGAGACCGTCGGCCTGATCCGGGGGACGCTCGACTACGACGGATTCGGTGATGTCGATTTCGTGATCGAGGCCGTCCCGGAGCGGATGGACATCAAGCGCGCGGTCTTCGCCGAGCTCGATTCGGTCACGCCCGGCCACGCGATCCTCGCCTCCAACACATCCTCGCTCTCGATCACCGAAATGGCCGAGGTCACCGCGCGGCGCGACAAGGTCGTCGGCTTCCACTTCTTCTACCCCGCATCGATGATGCGACTGATCGAGGTGATCGCCGGCGAGGACAGCAGCGAGGAGGCCCTCCAGGCGACGGCGAACTTCGCCCAGGCGATCGGCAAGACCCCGATCCAGTGCGGGGAGGATCCCGGATTCGTCGTCAACCGGATCCTCAACTCGGCGGTCTCGGAGATCTGGCGCGCGCGCGACGAGCAGGACCTCTCCTTCGAAGAGGTCGACCAGATCGTGGCCGAGTCCAAGGCCGCTCCGGTCGGCCCCTACTACCTCGGCGATCTGCTCGGGCTCGACACCGTCCTGCATGTCGCCGAGCACCTGCGCGACAGCTACGGAAACCGCTTCTACGTCACGCCCGCGATGGAGGAGCGAGTGGCCGCCGGCGACCTCGGCCAGAAGACCGGAAAGGGCTTCTATGAGCACGGCGGCTGAGCAGCAGACCCATCCGATCGTCGAGCGGTTCTCGCTCAAGGCGATCGTCGAGAGCTGCCTCGTGATCGAGGAGGGTGTCGCTGGCGCCAAGGACGTCGACACGGGGATGATGATGGGCGCCGGCATCCTGCCCGGTCCGCTGAGCCGTGCGGACGCGGCCGGCCTCGACGTGATCCTCGAGGCGCTCGAGCGGGCCACGATCCAGTGGGGCGAGGGCTTTGCCCCGCCGCTCCTGCTGCGCAGGTTGGTCGCCCAGGGGCGGCTCGGTCAGAAGTCGGGCCAGGGGTTCTTCCCCTACCCGCAGCCGGACGAGGGCCAGTCGCGCGAGAGCGTCCTGCTCGAGACGCGCGGGGAGATCGGGATCGCATGGCTCAACCGTCCGCCGGCGAACCCGCTCTCACCAGCTTTGATCGCCGAGCTGACGGAGCTCTGGGAGGAGGTCGACGGCGAGCTCGCCGCGCTCGTGATCGCCAGCTCGAACATCTTCACCTTCTGCGCCGGTGCCGACATCAAGGCCTTCTCGCAGATGGATCCCACCACCGATGCCCGTGCGCTGATCGACTCGGTCCACCGGTTCATGCGCGCGATGGAGAACTCCTCGACCGTCACGATCGCCGCCGTCAACTCGCTCGCCTTCGGTGGCGGCTGCGAGCTCGCGATGGCCTGCGACTTCCGGATTGCCGCGGAGTCAGCGACCTTCGGCCAGCCGGAGATCAAGCTCGGGATCATCCCGGGCTTCGGCGGTACCCAGCGGCTGCCGCGGCTGGTCGGCGAGAGCAAGGCCCTCGAGATGAACCTCGTCGGCGATCCGATCTCGGCCTACAT
>JACCVG010000099.1 GCA_013698335.1 Thermoleophilaceae bacterium | reverse complement strand
GTCGGAGAGCATCGCCCGCGCCGAGCCACGGGCCCGCAGGCGCCGCGCGTGTGGACCGAGCCTGGCCGCGCCTCCCATCACGCGCCGAGCTCGTGATAGAGGTCGATCAGCTCGGAGGCGGTCCGTTCCCAGCGAAACCGCTCGACCCGAGCCAGCCCGGCCGCCCGCAGCCGCTCGCGCTCGGCCTCGTTGGCCGCGAGGTCCAGGATCGCCTCGCACCAGCCGTCGACATCGAACGGGTCGAGCCGGATCGCAGCGTCCCCGACGGTCTCGTCGAGTGCCGTCCCAAGCGAGCAGATCGTCGCGACGCCGCGCGCCATCGCCTCGAGCGGGGGGAAGCCGAACCCCTCCGCCAGCGACGGGGTCGCCGTGAACAGCGCGCCCGCGAACAGCGCCTCGAGCGCCTCGGGCGACACACGCCCGAGCACCTCGACCCCGGGCTCACGATGGAGCGCCTCGAGGATCGGCTCGGAGAGATGGCCCGGCTCGCCGACGACCTTCCAGTCGAGCTCGAGGCCCTGCTGGCGGGCGTGGCGGAAAGCCTCGAGCAGCATCAGGTGGTTCTTGCGCGGCTCGATCACTGCGACCGTCAGGAAGTAGGGCCGCGCGCGCTCCACCGACGGCGGCACGATCGCGGCCGCGGGGGTGATACCCGGGTAGATCACCCGTACCTCCCCCTCGCCGACCTCCGGCCGGTGCTCGAGCAGCCGCCGCTTGGAGTACTCCGAATCGCAGACGATCGCGGTCGGCCGCTTGGCCAGCGCCCGCGAGAGCATCATTCGCTTGTAGCGGGCGGAGGTCGGCGGGAACCACTCGGGGTGGTCGAGGTAGGTGACGTCGTGGACGGTGAGCACGAACGGCGCGCGGCTCGCCAGCAGCGGACGGGCATCCATCAGGTGCACCAGATCGCAGTCGCGGGCCATCCGAGCGGCGACGCTCTGCTCGTAGACCAGCCGCCCGACACCTCCGGCCGGGCCGCGCAGGCCACGCATCACGCGGGTCGCAAGACGGCCGCGGGGGCCGGTCAGCACGACGAGCTCGTCGGGCTGCCGAATCGCCTGCGAAAGCGCCTCGACGACCCCTCGCACGAGCGTTCCGACACCTCCACGCAGCACTCCCAAATGGGCGGGGATCAGGATTCGCATGGCGGGGGAGGGTAGCCGCCAACAGCACCTTCCAGTGGACATTTGTTCCATCTCTGCTCTAGGATCGGGCGTTGAGCGTTCCTCCCGAGGATTCGTACAGTTCGGGTCCGACCCCTTAAATCGCACGGACAGACTGGAGATACCTGATGGTTGGCAAGGAACCGCCGGTTCGCGAGATGATCGTCGGCGGCATTCGGATCGACGACGAGAGCCCCTGCTTCGTCATCGCCGAGATCGGACACAACCATCAGGGATCGGTTGAAACGGCGAAGAAGCTCTTCGCCGCCGCCAAGGAGGCAGGCGCCGACGCCGTCAAGCTCCAGAAGCGCGACAACCGCTCGCTCTTCACGCGCGATTTCTACGAACGGCCCTACGACAGCGAGAACAGCTTCGGCGAGACCTACGGCAGCCACCGCGAGGCGCTCGAGATGGGCGCCGGGGAGTACCGCGAGCTCCAGGCCTACGCGGCCGAACTCGGGATCGGATTCTTCTCGACGGCGTTCGACCGCCCGAGCGTCGATTTCCTCGAGGAGATCGATGTGCCCGCCTACAAGGTCGCCTCGGGCGACATCCGCAACGTCCCGCTGCTGCGCCACCTGGCGCAGACCGGCAAGCCGATCATCCTCTCGACCGGCGGCGCCCTGCCGGCCGATGTCGCCCGCGCCTACTCGATCGTCAGCGCCGGCAGCGACAACGTCGGGATCCTCCAGTGCACGGCCGGCTATCCAGCCGCCTGGGACGAGCTCGACCTGCGCGTGATTCAGACCTACCGGAAGAACTTCCCGAAAGCCGTCGTCGGGCTCTCGAGCCACGACAACGGGATCGCAATGGCGACGGCGGCCCACGTGCTCGGCGCGCGGATCGTCGAGAAGCACTTCACGCTCGACCGTACGATGAAGGGCACCGACCACAGCTTCTCGCTCGAGCCGGCCGGTCTGACCAAGCTCGTGCGCGACCTGAGTCGCTTGCACGTCGCGCTCGGCGACGGCCAGAAGAAGGTTTACGAGAGCGAGCGAGCGCCGGTGATGAAGATGTCCAAGAAGCTCGTCGCGGCCCGCCCGCTGCCCGCCGACCACGTGATCGGCCCCGATGACATCGCCATCAAGTCACCGGGCGATGGGATGTGCCCGAGCGACTTCGACCGGCTGATCGGCGCTCGTGTGCTGCGCCGGATGGAAGCAGATACCCCCTTCGGGCTCGCCCTCGTCGAGGCGGCGGAGGCCCACGTCGGTGCCATGAACGGCAACGTCGTCGGGGCGGGCGCGAGCAGCCGCAACGGCGCCAGCTCAGCCGGCGTTCCCCGCGCCTGACCGAAGCCGCGGATGACTCTCAGGTACGTCGGGGCGGCCGAGCTCGCCCGAATTCGCGCGATCGAAGGTCAGCCGGTCGGGCGCGCCGCCGCCTTCGCCGACGCGTGCCGGATCAACACGCTCTACATGATCATGCGGGCGGGCTCCGGCCATGTCGGCACGAGCTTCAGCTCGATCGACATCCTCTCCTGGCTGCACCTCGAGCTGCTCGGTCCCGAGGACCGCTACTTCTCCTCCAAGGGGCATGACGCGCCCGCGCTCTACTCGGTGCTGCTCGGCACAGGCGTGCTCGACTTCGAGCTGATTCACGGGCTGCGGCGACTCGACGGGCTGCCCGGCCACCCCGACGTCCTGACCACACCGGCGGTCCAGACCAACACCGGCTCGCTCGGGATGGGGATCTCGAAGGCACGCGGGTTCGTCCTCGCCGACCGAGCCCTCGGCCGGCCCGGCGGTTCGGTCTACGTGCTGACCGGCGACGGCGAGCTGCAGGAGGGCCAGTTCTGGGAGTCGCTGCAGCCGACGGCCAACCGCGGCCTGCACCAGATCACGGTGATCGTCGATCACAACAAGCTCCAGTCCGACACATGGGTCTCGCAGGTATCCGACCTCGGCGACCTCGAGGCGCGGGTGGCGAGTTGCGGCTGGGCGGTCGGGCGCTGCGACGGCAACGATCTCGAAGCGTTCTCGGGCGCGCTGCGCGAGCTCGGCGAGCGCGCCGGAGAACGGCCGCGGATGCTGATCGCCGACACGATCAAGGGCGCCGGGGTCAGCTTCATGGAACCGTACGAGCTGCCCCTCGCCGGCGACTCGCTCTACGACTTCCACTCCGGGGCGCCTTCGGCCGATCAGTACGAGCGCGGGTTCGCGGAGCTGCGCGAGCGTCTCGATCGACGGCTGGATGCGCTCGAGGTGGATCCGATCGAGCTGGTCGAGGCCGCGCCGAACGCTGCACCCACCGCTTCAGTGCACGAGCCGCAGCGATTGATCGGCGCCTACGGCACCGCGCTCGTGGAGCAGGCCAGGAACGATACGCGGCTGGTCGTGCTCGACGCCGACCTGTCGCTGGACTGTGGCCTGATGCCGTTCCGCGCCGAGTTTCCCGACCGCTTCTTCGAGTGCGGGATCGCCGAGCAGGACATGGTCTCCCAGGCCGGCGCGATGGCGCTCGCCGGGCTCCTGCCGGTGGTCCACTCCTTCGCCTGCTTCCTCTCGACGCGACCCAACGAGCAGATCTATAACAACGCGACCGAGGGCACCAAGGTGATCTACGTGGGCTCGCTGGTCGGGCTGGTCCCGGGCGGTCCGGGCCACTCCCACCAGTCGGTGCGCGACATCTCGGCGCTCGGCGCGATGCCGGGGATGGCGATGATCGAGCCGGGTTCGGAGCAGGAGGTTGCGCAGGCCGTGGAGTGGGCGGTGCGGGAGGCTCCCGGGTCGGTCTATATCCGGCTCGTTTCCGTCCCCTGGGAGCTTTCGTTCGAGCCGGCGGGCGAACAGCTCGTCGCCGGGCGCGGGCGCGTCGTGCGGGAAGGAACGGACGCAACGATGGTGGCGTCTGGGCCCGTGATGCTGACGGAGGCTTTCGCGGCGTGCGAGCTGCTGGCGGCGGAGGGCTTGTCGTGCGGGTTGGTGGCGCTGCCGTGGTTGCGCGACATCGACGGGGAGTGGTTGGCGGAGGTCTGTGGCGGGGTCCCGATCCTCTGCCTCGACAACCACTACGTCTCGGGCGGGCAGGGCGACGCGGTGCTCAGCGCCCTCGCCCCTCTCGATCGCCCCAGCCGCGTGACGAAGCTGGGCGTCGAATCGGTCCCCGTCTGCGGGGCCAACGCCGAGGTGCTGCGCGCCCACCGCCTCGACGCCCCCTCGATCGCCGAACGGATCTCGTCGTTCACCTCTTTTCTGCCCCCTGGGCAGAAAAGAGGTGAACGGTGAACGGCCGGGGCCCGATCGACGCTGTCGTCACCCACCACGCTGACGGCTTTCGCTCGGGCGTAGCGCGCTTCAACGAGATCCTCGCCGAACGTCTCGGCGCCCCGCTGCTGCGCTTCGACGACCCGGCCGCCGAAAGCGCGCAGGCCCCACTGCTGTCGTTCAAGATCACCGAGATGGACGCGAGCGAGCGCGAGCGGCTCGCGGAGCTGATCGCCGCGCTCGAGAGCCGCGCCCGGCTGCTGCTCCACGCCTGGGGCGACTCGCCGTTCGAGCGCGACGTCCTCGCGGGCTGCGCGCGGGTCTGGGGCGCCAACGACGAGTTGCGCCACCAGCTCCGCCCCCACGCGCCCGGCGCCGAGAGCCTCTGGGCGCCCGGGCTGCTGCTCGACCAGCGGACCTTCGAGCCCGCCGAGCTGTCGGTCTTCTCCTTCGGAATGGCCCACAAGATCCGCGCCGAGCGTTTCCTGCGGTTGCGCGAGCTGCTCGAGGAATCGGGCCGCAGCTACGTCATCTACATCTCGAGCGCCAACCACGAGACGACCACCATGCAGGAAGCCCAGAGCGTCTTCGAAGAGATGCGCGAGCTGATCGACTCCGGCCTCTACTTCATGGGCAACCTCTCGGACGTCGCCGTCTACAACCAGCTACGCGAGACGACCTACTTCGCGGCCTTCTTCGCCGACGGGGTCCGGGCCAACAACACCTCGGTCAACGCGGCTATGGAGCAGGGCTGCTCGGTGATCACGAACCTCGACGAGCACTCGCCGCCCGAGCTCGTCCACATGCAGAACGTGATCGACATCAACCGCTGCGAGACCCTGCCGACCGATCCCGACGAGCTCGCCCGGATCGGGGCAGCGGCCGCGCAGACCGCTCGCGACCAGGGCTGGGACCGGCTGATCGAAGCGCTCGGCTAGGGTTCCACTCGTGTCATTGACAGAGCAGCGCAGTCTCGCCGAGATCGCCGCGGGCCTCGATACCACCAAGGGCCGGAGGCGGGTGAGCGGAGCCTGGCCGTCGGTCGCCGAGGTCTACGAGCCCTACTTCTCCCCGCTCCGGGAAGCGGCGACCGAGGTGCTCGAGATCGGCGTCAAGCGCGGCGGCAGCCTGCTGCTCTGGAAGGAGTACTTCCCGAACGCACACGTGATCGGGGTTGACATCAAGCCCGCGCTGAAGGGCCTCGCGGAGGATCGGATCTCGATCCGAATCGGGGACCAGGGCGACCAGGAGTTCCTCGCCTCGCTGATCGCCGAGGCGGGCAGCTTCGACCTCGTCCTCGACGACGGCAGCCACCAGTTCGACGATCAGCGCGACACCCTGCTCGCGCTCTGGCCGCACATCAAGCCCGGCGGGATCTATGTCGTCGAGGACGTCCACACCTCGTACCGACCGAAATATTCAGGCGGCCTGGGGCACGAGGGAACCTTCATGGAGTTCGCCAAGCGGTTCCTCGACGACGTCCACGTCAAGGAGCACAAGGGCGAGACCACGCTGCCCGACCTCGAGGCTATCCACCTGCATTTTCAGTCGCTCGTGCTGTGTAAGTGGAAGCATCGCCAGAAGCGCCAGGACCCAGCAGCTCCAGCACCCGCTCACTGAGGCGCTCCTCAGACGTCGAGAGGACGTCGATCGATCCCCACGGGGATCCGCTGAAGATCGCTTCCGCGAGCGCGAGGTGCCAGGGCTTGACCGCCTCGGCAACCTCGAGCAGGCTGACCGACGGCACGCCGTAGTGCGGCGGGAGGTAGGCGAGGCCCCCGTAGGTGCCGAGGAACCCCTTCGCCCGGCTGATGGCGATCGACTGCACCTCGAGGTTGTCGGCGGCGGTCATATGGGGGTGGATGACGGTGATCGAGGAGTCGCGGTCGACCTCGAGATCGCGGTGCTCATCGAGCTCCATGCCGTTGTTGAGCAGGACGACCTGCGTTCGTTGTGAGAGAGCCTCGATCAGGCTGGCGGCGAGCCGGCGGTTAGCCTCGGTGTCGGGAAACGACGGCCGGAAGTAGAAACGGACCGCGACGAAGTCGCCGCGCGGCAGGACCCCTTTCAGTGGCCCGAGCGGCGGCGGCTCGAACGTGCGGTAGACCGAATGCAGCCCCGGCCGCGTCGCCCCCCCGGCCTCTACCGCCCGCGCATACGCGTTCTGCTCCCGTTTGACGTTGCGGTAGTAGAGCGCCCAGAGGGCATCCGGCGGGAGCTCTGCGGCGCGCTCGATCCCGAGCCGTGCACTCGCGAGCGCAGCGAGCTCGGCGGCGAGGTCGAGCTCCGAGGCGCTCTGGCGCTGCTTGAGGCCCACCCGGCGCCCGGTCAGCTCCTGCGGCTCGAGTAGCTCGAAGGCATCGACGTAGCGGCCCGCGAGCGGCGCGTACCAGTTGCGCGGCCCGCCGCGCGAAACGACGACGAGCTGCTCGCCGATCTTCGGGTACTCACGCGCGATCCAGCGCAGGAAGGGGATCCAATAAAGCAGCTCAAAACCGATCTCCCCCAGGAACGGACCCGCGATCACGGGTCGGCCGGAGTCGGTGAGCGCCTCCATGCGCAGCCGCAGATCGCGCATCTGCTTGCGGCGCCAGATCACCCCTTCGAGGCCGAGCGGCCCGGCGAGCCGTCGCACCGACCGCCGCGTCACACGAGCCACTCGACGTCTCAGCCAGCGGACACGGCCGACCACCCGCCGCGAGAGCCCGCGCGCGCCGTGGACCAGGCCGTGGCGGACCGCGATCGCCACCGGAACCAGCTTGAGGTAGAGCCGTCCGATCGTCGCGATCGGCAGGCCGAGCACCCGACACCCGAGCGGGACGCGCGCCGGTGTGCCCTCCGCGCGCCCGAAGAGCCCCTCGATACGCTCGGCGAGCAGCGGCGAGCACGCACGATCAAGCCCGCCGGGCCGGATGAAGCGGGTCACGAAGCCGGCGTTGTGCCCAGACGCCGTCCGCCCGGCGGCCAGCGAGGAACTAATCGCCGCCGCCAGCTCGTCGACCGTCGCCGCTACCTGGAGCATCCCGCCGTTCTCGGGCAACAGATGGCGAAAATGGAGCGTGCCGTTCTGGGTGTCGGCGTAGCCGGGCTCCAACACCGTGTGCACCGGCCGGTCGACAATCGAGGCCTCGAGCAGCGCGCTCGTGTTGACGCCGAGAACAGCGGCGCAGTGGTGGATCGAGTCGAAGTACTCGGAGCGCGTCTCGGCGTCCATCGGATTGGCGCCCTTCGGGGGATGGATCGCAACCCGGTCGAGGCGCTCGAGGTGCTCGCGAGCCTGGCCGCGCATCGGGTTCTGTGGATGAGGCCGGACGAGCACCTGAAGGTCGGCGAGCCGCCCGCCGTTGGCCGCCCGCAGCCCCGTTACCCAGCGCAGCGCGACGTCGGCCTCATCCGGGGCGATGAACGAGGACGAGCCCACGTAGAGGACGAAAGGCGCCAGCGGATCCAGGCCGAGCGACTCGCAGAAGCTCGCGCGGTCATCGGTCGGCTCCCAGCCGAACCAATGGTCATAGGCAACCGCCCCGGTCACTTCGATCCGGTCGGGGGCGACGTCATGGAGGCTCTCGGCTTCGGTCGCCTGGGCGTCGTTCCAGACCGTCAGCAGATCCGGAGCGTCATGGATCAGGCCCTTGGTGGTCAGGTTGTCCCAGCTCGCCACGGGGACGCAGGTCGGAAGCCCGACGCCTCGGCCGACCCGCAGGTACTCCGGCTGGGGTGAGGCCATCTCCAACAAGGGAGTGATCACCATGAGGTCGGGCGAGTGACGCTCGACGAACTCGCGCACCGCAATGCTCAGCGGAAAGCCCGCGTGAGCTCGTTCGCAAGCCGTTCGAAAGACGCGGAAGGCCCGAGGGAACTGGCGCGCGAGCCAGGCCGTCGGACTGCGCAGGCCGGCGGGCACGCGGCGCCCCCCGCGCGCCCGCAGCTTGGGTGCCTCGTCGAATACAGAATCGAGGTAGCGCAGGTAGTCGAGCCAGATCCGCCACGCCTTGGCAACCGTGCTCCAATCGTCGAGCGGAATCTCCGGCCCGGGCCCGACGCTCAAGCCCGGGTACTCGCGCTCGAGCCCGGCGATCAGGCCGCCAAGGCCCTTGTCCTTATCGAAGACGAGGTGAACCTCGTGGCCGCGCTCGGCGAGCTCACGCAGCGTCCACTCGAAGTTCCGGCCGTAGCCGGAGTGGCTCATGAAGAAGAGGATCCGCAAGCGCTGCAGGCTAAGGGACGGCGGGCTGGCGCTCGTGGACCAGCACCCGGCCCTTGTCTCCCCAGTCCATCCGCTGCTCGAGATCTGGGCGCTGCCGGAAGCCCTCGAGGACCAGCAGGCAGCGAAGAAACTCCTTAGTCAGAAGCGAGATGTGGCTCGGATCGACGTCGAACTGGGTCGTGAAGTCGAGCAGCGTCGTCGGCGCCGGATGGAAGCGCGTGGTCACATAGACGAAGCGCGAACTCGCCCGGCAGAGCTCGCTGACGGCGCGCCGGACCTGGAGCACCGTCAGGTGCTCGAATACCTCACGACAGACGACCAGGTCGTAGCCCTGCTCGGCGGCGATCGGCTCGGTGACGGGGCCGATCGTGATGCGATCGCGAATCGGCTGGGGGGCGAGCTCGACGCTCTCGGGGCTGAAGTCGATGCCCTCGACGTCGACGCCGATCTCGTGCAGGAAGAACATCAGGAAGCCAGGGCCGCAGCCGAGGTCGAGCACCTTCTGCGGGGCG
>JACCVG010000094.1 GCA_013698335.1 Thermoleophilaceae bacterium | reverse complement strand
GCCCATCGGGACACGGCTCATCGACTCGACGCCACCGGCGAGGATCAGGTCTTCCCAGCCGGAGCGGATGCGACTTGCGGCTTGGTTGACGGCCTCGAGGCCCGAGGCGCAGAAGCGGTTGAGCTGGACGCCGGCGACGGTGTCCGGAAGGCCGGCCTTGAGCGCGGCGGTCTTCGCGATGTCGCCGCCCTGGTCTCCGATCGGCGCGACGCAGCCGAGGACGACGTCATCGACGCCGTTCGGGTCGAGGTCGACGTTGCGGCCGAGCGTCTCGTGCATCAGGCCGACGACGAGGTCGACGGGCTTCGTCCCGTGCAGGGATCCGTTGTGCTTCCCCTTGCCGCGCGGGGTGCGGATTGCGTCGAAAACGAGGGCTTCGGTGCTCATCGCGGGAGGCTCCTTGAAGAGTTGGTTGACCGGCCAGTCAAGTGTATTGACCCGGCGCGGCGAGTGGCTGGGCGTGGAATGTACGCTTCCGTAGGTAATCGACGCGAGCGGGACGCATGGGATTCATCCCGAATCCGGTTGGCGACATCACGAAGCGGGTCGACGAGACGCTCGAGAGCGTCGACGTCGTTCTAGAGCACATATCTACTCAGATATAATGACGGGGTGGATCCGGCGGCGACCATCCGAGACTGTCGGCGAGCGGCAGGGCTGACCCAGGCCGAGCTGGCCAGAAGGGCCGGAACCTCCCAGGCGACTCTCTCCGCCTACGAAACGGGGGCCAAGCAGCCTTCCCTGGACATCCTCAGCAAGCTGCTCGCGGCCTTGGATGCGAGGCTCGCGATCGCAGCTGGCGCGCCGCGAACCCTGCCGCTCTCGAGCCGCGACCAGGCTCGGACCTCTCGGACGTTGATCGACGTGCTGGCGTTGGCAGAGCGACTTCCGACCCGGCACGAGCCTGAGCTCCGCTATCCGCCACTCGCAGCGGCAACGTATTGAGTCTTCCTGACAAGCTGCTGGAGATCCATGCCGCGCTCGAGCAGCACGGGATCCCACATGCGTTCGGTGGGGCCATCGCGCTGGCGTACTGGACGACGGACCCGCGCGGGACCAGTGACATCGACCTGAACGTCTTCGCCCCGCCCGAGGAAGCGGATCAGGTGCTCGCCGCTCTTCCGGAAGGAATCGTCATTACGGCGCGAGCCAGAGCGCTGATCGCGCGCGACGGGCAGGCGCGGCTGTTCTGGGATCAAACGCCCGTAGACCTCTTCTTCGACAATCATCCGATCCACGCGAGGGCCGCCGGGCACCACGTAATCGTCGAGTTCTCCGGTACGCGGATCCCGATTCTGGGACCCATCGAGCTGGCGCTGTTCAAAGCCCTCTTCGACCGCACCCAGGACTGGGCCGACATCGAAGCGATGATTGCATCACTGCGACTCGATCCGGATGCTGTCCGGGACTTGCTGCTGGAGTTGATCGGCGCTGAGGATGAGCGGTTCGCCCGACTCGACGAGGCCCAGGTTCGTGCCGAGCGATCACGGCAGCGGTAGCCTCCCGACCGCCGACCCTCGCAGCCGCCGAACGAAGGAGCCGCCGTGGATCTCAACGACACGCCCGACCAGGCCGCCTACCGCGAGCGGATTCGTAGCTGGCTGGACGAGCACAAGTCCGGTGCGCCATCGAAGTCCGGCTCCTCGGAGGACACGGCCTACATCGACGCGCGGCGCGCCTGGCAGGCCAAGCTCGCAGAGGCCGGGCTCGCCGGTGTGACCTGGCCGGAGGAGTTCGGGGGCCAGGCCCTCGGCCCGATCGAGCAGGTGACGATCGGCCAGGAGATCGGCCGCGCCGGAGTGCCGGGCATCCTCGACACGATCGGCATCGGCATGCTCGGACCCTGCATCATCGCCCACGGCAGCGAGGAGCAGAAGACCCGCTATCTCGGGCCGATGCTCCACGGCGACGAGGTCTGGTGCCAGCTCTTCTCCGAGCCGGCTGCGGGGTCGGATCTGGCTGCGGTCCAGACTCGCGCCAAGCAGGGCGAGGACGGCCGCTGGACCCTCAACGGCCAAAAGGTATGGACGACCAACGCCCAGTTCGCCTCCTACGGCCTGCTGCTCGCGCGCACCGATGCCGACGTCGCCAAGCACAAGGGACTGACGATGTTCATCGTCCCGATGGAGCGCGAGGGCGTGACGATCCGCGGGCTGCGCCAGATCTCCGGTGAGGCGGAGTTCAACGAGGTCTTCTTCGACGACCTCGTCGTGGAGGAGGACGCCGTCGTCGGCGGAGTCGGCAACGGCTGGGGGACCGCTTTGACGATCCTGATGCACGAGCGGATGACGATCGGGTTCGGATCCGAGGGGATGGGCTACAGCGGCAGCCGCTTCGCGGCCGCGCTCGGCACCGATCCCGCCGCGCGCGCCGACGCCGACGTCCGGCGGCGGCTCGGCGAGATCACGACCGAGCTGCTAGGCGTCCGCTTCAACGGGTACCGCGCGCTGACGGCGCTCTCGAAGGGCCAGATCCCGGGCCCCGAGGCCGGCCTTGCAAAGGTCACCACCGTCAATGCCGCTATCGCCGCGGGGGAGCTGATCAGCGACGTGCTCGGGCCCGAAGCGCTCGACGAGGACAGCGAGTGGGCCTACATGATCTCGTTCTTGCCGGGCCTGAAATCGGCCGGCGGGACCGAGGCGATCCTGCGCAACACGATCGGCGAGCGGGTGATGGGACTGCCCGCCGAGCCGCGCCTCGACAAAGGGATCCCGTTCAAGGAACTGCGCGCCAAGGAGAAGGAGGCAGCGGCCAAATGAACTTCGCGCTCTCCGACGAGCAGGAGCTGTTGCGGGAGTCCGCGCGCGGCGCGCTGTCGCGCTTCAAGACGATCGAGGCTGCGCGCGAGGGGCTCGAGCACCCGGGCGCGCTCCCCGACCTGTGGCCGCTGGCGGTCGAGGCCGGGTGGTCAGGCCTCTTGATCGGCGAGCAGCACGGCGGCGCCGAGCTCGGCGCGTTCGAGGCGCTGCTCGTCGCCGAGGAGTGCGGT
>JACCVG010000084.1 GCA_013698335.1 Thermoleophilaceae bacterium | reverse complement strand
CGCCCCGCCGTCGAAGCGACGCGCGGCGGGGATCTACGCGCTCCAGATGTTCGCCTACCTCGCGCACTACGAGATGCCGGCCGACGACGTCGACGCGATCCAGGCGCGCGCCCGGGTGCGCTATCCGATCCTCCTCGACCGAGCGCTGGGGCTCGGGCGGATACCGACCGCGCGTCTCCAGCGCCTGTTGTGGCGGCCTGGGCGGATTGCCCCCCACGACGCGGCGCTCTCTTCGCTGCACTGGCTCTGGTACTTCGCCCCCCATTTGTCGGTGATCTATGTCCTCGTGAAGCGGCCGGACCGCTTCGGACCGGCTGCGGGCGTTGTCGCACTCACCTTCGACCTGGGCCTGATCGGCTACTGGGCCATTCCGACGGCACCCCCCTGGTGGGCCTCGGCCAACGGTGATCTCGAGCCGGTCGAGCGGGTCATGCTCGGAGTCGGCGAACGCGCCTTCGGGCGGTTCTGGCCGCCGCTTTATGACTCGCTGTCGGGCAATCCGTTTGCCGCGATGCCGTCCTTGCACTTCGCCACTTCGGTCGCCGCGGCCCGGGCGCTCGGTGAAGTCGGCCCGACCGAGCGGCGGCTCGGGCTCGCCTACGCGGGCGCTCTCGGGTTCGCGCTGGTCTACCTTGGCGAGCACTACGTGGCCGACCTGCTGGCCGGCCTCGCCGTCGTGGAGGTGGCCGCGGCGATCGTCGAGACGCCCGCGTTCCGTGCCCTGGAGGAGCGGCTGGCGCGATGACCCAGGACGAGGGACGCACCGACTTCGCCGGGACTCCCGAGGACGACGAGGAGGCGATTGACGAAGGCGCGTTCGCGGCGTTGTTCGGCGATCGGCGCCGCGTCGTGGGCGTCGTGATCGCGTTCCTACTGGTCGTCGTCGCGATCTATGTGCTGCTCCCGCGCGTGATCGGCTTCGAGGACGTGCTCGTCCGGATCGGCCAGGCGACGTGGTACTGGCTGGTCGTCGCCCTCGCCGCGACCGGGGTCGCGTTCGCCGCTTACGTCGCGCTCTTCCGCGGGATCCTCGGCGGGCTTTCGCAGTCCGAGATCTTCAATCGCCTGGATCTGCGCGCCAGCTACCAGATCACCATGGCAGGGCTGGCGGCGACGAGGCTGTTCTCGGCGGCCGGGGCGGGCGGGATCGTCGTGACGTACTGGGCGCTGCGTCACGCCGGCCTGCGCCGCAGGACCGCCGCCGCGCGGATGGTCGCGTTCCTGGTCGTCATGTACTCGGTATATCTCGGGGCGCTGGTGATCTTCGGCGTGCTGCTGCGAACCGGCGTTCTCCCCGGCATGAACCCCGTCGGCGGGACGATCGTGCCCGCGGCGATCGCCGGCACCCTGATCGGCGTGATCCTGATGCTCGCGCTGATCCCGGCCGACATCGAACGGCGGTTGCGGCGGCTGGCCGAAGGGGGGCGGGGCGAGCGGGCCGCGCGGATCGCCGCAAAGCTGGCGACCGGTCCGGCGACCGTCGCGGGCGGGGTCCGGACGGCGATCTCCTACCTGCGCCATCCGCGTCAGGGCGCCCTGGCGGTCGGGGGGGCGATCGGTTTCTGGGGTGCGAACATCGCGACCCTGTGGGCGAGCTTCGAGGCGTTCGGCGGCGACGTCCCGTTCGCCGTCCTGGTCCAAGGCTTCTTTCTCGGAATGGCCGCGAACCTGATCCCTTCCCCGGCCGGCGGGGTCGGTTCGGTCGACGCGGGAATGATCGCGGCTTTCCTGCTGTTCGGGGTACCGAGCGAGATCGTCTTCCCGGCGGTGCTCGTGTACAGGGTGATGGCATTCTGGGCCCCGATCCCGCCCGGTGTCATCGCCTACTTCCACCTGCGGCGGACGGTCGCGGGCTGGGACGAGCAGCGGGCCGCCTATACTTCAGAAAGTAAAGTAATGCCGGCAGCTACTTGAGAGACTGTGGCGAAAGCTTCCGAAACGGAGATTGTCTTGAGCGATAAGAAGGTCGAGAACGTCATCATCATCGGCAGCGGTCCGGCCGGTTACACGGCCGCGCTCTACACGGCGCGCGCCGACCTCGAGCCGCTCGTGTTCGAAGGGTTCCAGTGGGGCGGCCTGCTCCAGCAGACGACCGACGTCGAGAACTACCCCGGCTATCGCGACGGCGTGATGGGGCCGGAGATGATGCAGGAGTTTCGCGACCAAGCTGAGCGGTTCGGCTCGCGCTTCGAGCGCGACGACGTGACGCGCGTCGAACTGGGCCGCGAGGGTGGCGTGCACCGTGTCTGGGTCGATGACGAGGAGTATCTGACCAAGGCCGTGATCCTCGCTATGGGCGCCGAGCCCAAGAAGCTCGGCGTTCCCGGCGAGGACGAGCTCGCCGCGCGCGGGGTCTCCTACTGCGCGACCTGCGACGCCGCCTTCTTCCGCGACAAGCCGACGATCGTCGTCGGCGGCGGAGACACCGCGATGGAGGACGCGATCTTCCTCTCGAAGTTCGCCTCCAAGGTCGGGATCGTCCACCGCCGCGGCGAGTTTCGCGCCTCCAAGATCATGCTCGAGCGGGCGCGCAGCACCGAAAACATCGAGCTGCTGACCCCGTTCACCGTCGGCAGCTTCGAGGCCGGCGAGGACGGGGCGCTCGGGACGGTCGAGTTGGTCAACACAGAGGGCGGCGAGGATCGCGAGCTGCCGATCGACGGTGCGTTCATCGCGATCGGCCACAGGCCCAACTCCGCGATCGTCGAGGGGCAGGTGAAGACCGACGAGGAGGGCAACGTGATCACCGAACCCGATTCGACGCTGACCGGGCTGCCCGGTGTCTTCGCGGCCGGCGACCTCGTCGACCACGTCTACCGCCAGGCCGTGACGGCCGCTGGCTCCGGCTGCATGGCTGCGCTCGACGCCGAGCGCTATCTGCGCGATCGCCCGATCGACCCGGAGCGCCACTGGTCCTCGGACTCGGCGGCCCCGGCCGCCGCGTAGGGCGGAGTGGCGCACCGCGCCCGCGCCGCCGACACGGAGGCTCGCCTACGGCGGGCAATGAAAGGTTCGGGTTCCCCGGCGACCCCAATCTTCCGTACGCCGTGCCTGCCGGGGGGGAGACATCGAAGCGTGAAGGCTTAGGGTTTGTATGCGACCCAAACCTTTCGCCCAGCTGTTGGAACTCGCCAGGCGTCAGCATGGCGTCGCGTCTCGGCAGCAGCTGTTGCGCCTCGGGTACTCGCCGGAAGCGATCAAGCGACAGATCGCCGGCGGGCGGCTCCACCCTCTGTGGCGTGGCGTCTACGCCGTGGGCCGGCCTGAGGTCGGCGATCACGGTCGCTTGATGGCCGCCACGCTCGCCTGCGGTCCGCGCTCGGCGATCAGCCACGGCAGCGCCGCCAATCTGCTCGGCGTGAGTGACCGCAAACCGGACCGCGTCGAGATCACCGTTCCGGCGAATGTCATACGCAGACGCCCGGGGATCCGCGTCCGCCGCTCGAGCGACTTCCTCCCCGCTTCCGTAACCCGTCGAAGCGCAATTCCCGTCACGACCCCGCTGCGAACCCTCGTCGACCTGGCGACCGTACTGGAGCGCCCGCAGCTTGAGCGGGCCGTGAATCAGGCCGACCAGTCGCGGCTGCTCACCGTGCCGAGGCTTCGCCGGGGACTCGACCAACAAGCGCCGACTGCTGCCGTCATCGCCTTACTTGAGATCGTCGATTTGCGAACCTTCGCCCGTACGCGGTCGGACCTCGAGCGCCATTTCCTCGACCTCGCGCTGGATGCCGGGCTCCCGATGCCCGAGACCCAGGTCCGCGTCGACGGCTTCGAAGTCGACTTCTTCTGGCGCGATCTCGACCTGACTGTCGAGACCGACGGCCTGACCTACCACCGCACCCCCGCTGCCCAGGCTCGCGATCGCGAACGGGACCACGCTCACTTGATCGCGGGCCGTACCTGCCTACGTGTGACCGACCGCCAAGTACGGCACGAGCGGGAGCGCACACGCATGAAGCTCGTGGCCGCGGCCGAACGCTGCGGCCCAGCACGGGTATAAAACGGCCCATGGCCACCTGGCGCAATTGGGCCGGCGAGCAGCGGTGCGCACCGCATGCGATCGAGCGCCCCCGCTCCGAAGCGGAGCTGGTCGAGGTCGTCGGCCGGGCAGCCGACCAAGGCCTCGGTGTGCGAGCGGTCGGCTCCGGCCACTCCTTCACCGATGCGGCTTGCACCGACGGCGTGATGGTCTCGCTCGCGCGGATGGGGGCGGTGCTCGAGGCCGATCCGGCGAGCGGCCTCGTCCGCGTCCAGGGCGGGATCGTGCTGGGCGAGCTCGCACTCGCGCTGGCCGCACGAGGGCTCGCGCTCGAGAACCAGGGCGACATCGACGCCCAGACGATCTCCGGGGCGGTCTCGACCGCGACCCACGGAACCGGGACGGGGTTCGTCAACCTCTCCGGCCAGCTCTCGGCGCTGCGGCTGGTCACGGCCGCGGGTGAGGCCGTCGAGGTCAGCGAGGACGACGACCCTCGGGCGTTCCGCGCTGCTCGGGTCGCGGTCGGCAGCCTGGGCGTCATCTCGGAGCTGACGCTGCGCTGCGTTCCGGCCTTCCGGATCCATCGCATCGACGAGCCACGGCCGCTGGCGGAGGTCCTCGCAGCGCTCGAGGAACTCGCCGACGCTCACGACCATTTCGAGTTCTTCGCGTTTCCCTACACCGATACCGCGCTGACGCTCACGAGCACGCGAACCGAAGAGCCGGCCCGGCCGCGCGACGGTCGCGGGGCCTGGATCGAGGAGGAGCTGGTCTACAACGGCGTGTTCGGAGCGCTCACCCGCCTCGGGCGCGCCTTCCCGACGCTCGTGCCCTCGCTCAATCGCCTCGTGACGCGGATGAGCAGCGGTTCGGAGCAGCTCGACTCCAGCCACCGGATCTACGCCCACGATCGTCGAGTCCGCTTCACCGAGATGGAGTACGGGATTCCGCGACAAGCCGCGGCCATCGCCATCGAACGGGTGATGGATCTGGTCGAACGGCGGCGGCTGCCGGTCGGCTTCCCGATCGAGGTGCGGTTCGTCGCGCCCGATGACGCACTGCTCTCACCCTCCTATGAGCGGCCCACTTGTTACATCGCCGTCCACATGACTGCGGGGGTCGAGTTCGAGTCCTTCTTCCGCGCCGTCGAGGAGATCATGCGCGAGTACGGCGGCCGCCCGCACTGGGGTAAGCGCCACTACCGGACCGCTGCCGACCTCGCGCCCGCCTACCCCGAGTGGGGCGCGTTCCAGGCCGTTCGCGCGCGCCTGGACCCGACCGGCGTGTTCACCAACGACTACGCTGCGCGGGTGCTCGGACCGGTGACCCGGTGAGTGCGGTCGGCGGCATCGATCCCGGCGCCCAAGTCGGGCACGTACACCTCAAGGTTGCCAATCTCGAGAGGTCGATCGCCTGGTATCGCAGCGCGCTCGGGCTCGACCCGATGCAGCGGTTCGGCGACGGCGCCGCTGACTGGAGCCTCCGATCACGGCGTCAGCGAGGCCGTCTACCGCGACGATCCCGACGGTAACGGCGTCGAGCTCTACTGGGATCGCCCCCGCGAGGAGTGGCCGCGCCCGCCCAGCGGCGAAGGGGTGGAGATGTTCACCGGTCCGCTCGATCTCGGGGCTCCGCTCGGGCTGGCCGGTAGGCCTCAGCTCGTCTTGACGATCAGAACCGAGCAGGGCGCCTTGTGCGAGACCTTGTTTGGCACGCTCCCGAGGACCCGCCGCTCCATCCCCTTGGAGCCGACGATCAGCAGGTCGGCGCCGACCTCGGCCGCGATCTCGCAGAGCAGGTCTGCGGGGTCTCCGCGTCGCGCTTCGCTGGTC
>JACCVG010000066.1 GCA_013698335.1 Thermoleophilaceae bacterium | reverse complement strand
GTGTAGGTGGCGACCGTCCCGGCCTGGTCGGCGAGTGGGCGACGGGTCATCTGGTCGACCGCGCCACAACCTGCGCAGACCCGTCGCGGCGGGACGTGGACCTGGCCGCAGGCGTCACAGGCGCTGCCGACGAAGGCGAACTTCCAGGCCTCCGCGCGCGCCGAAGGCGGACCCGCGGGTCGGTCGGGTTCTGGCCGTCGCGGAGGCTCGGTGTCGAGCAGTCCGCGCCAGCTGAGGTAGCGCGGGTAGGCGACGTCGCGTCCACCCGCGAGCTGGGCGGCGATCGGAGCGCCGCGGCGTGCGTCCGCTATCCGGTCGGTAGTGCGCAGAAGAGCAGCGTCGGCGCCGTCGGCGGCGCTCAGCAGGAGGATCGTCTCGCCCGGTTGCGCTCCGTCGAGCGCAGCGGCCAACCGCAGCCCGACGTCAGCGGCGCCCGCGTAGCCGAGCTCGAGCGACTCGGCCGCGAACTCCTTGCCGAGCGCGGCGGCGGCGCGCGCGTGGGGAGAGGAGACGACGACCGTGTCGGGCTGCTCGATGCCTGCTTCCTCAAGGACGCGGCCGGCCACCTCGCGTGCGAGCGGGAGGTAGGTCTCGAGGCCGAAGCGCTCCTCCCACTGCCGGCTGGCGGGCTCGCTCGGGATCCGCCAGCGATCGAGAAACTCGACGGTCACCGACGCTTCGGCGAGGATCTCGACGGCCGACTGATCGGCCGGGCCGAACAGGAATGCGGCGCCGCCGTCGGCGCCCTCGCGCTCGTCCGCCGAGGCAGGGAGGCCGGTGCGGACGTCGGCCATAACGGCAAGACCGCCTCCGCTTGCGGCGGCGCGCAGGGCACCGATCGCCGAGCGGGCCGATCCCGCCATGTCGACCGCAAACCCTTCGTGGCCGAGGTCGAGCGCGGCATGGATCGCGGTGGCGTTGGCCTTGTCCAGATAGGGGGGACTGGTCGTGGCGAAATGGATCGAACCGGGCGGCTCGGCAGCCGAGCCGATCAGCTTCCGCGCGGCCTCGACGGCGAGCGTCGTGGAGTCCTCGTCATGGGATGCGACCACCCGGGCACCGGTCCCCCGACCCCCGTGTGCGGCCGCCAGCTCCGAGCGCTGGAGCCGGTGTCGCGGCAGGTAGCCGGCGTATGTGACGATCCCTCGGCTCATCACCGCGGGAACGTACTCCTATTCGCCGACGCCCTTGTCGCGCCAGCGGTGGAACGAAGGATCCGAGGAACTTGTGCAGCGCACCTTCGGGCAGCCACGCAGCGGGTAAGGTGCGATCCTCGAGCGACCGGCCGTACGCCGCGACCGAAGCCGAACAAGGAGGAGCGATGAACCCCGCAGCGACGGAATCCACGCCGACCGAGCAGATGCGCGTGGCGGATCGGGAGAACTGGCAGGACGGTCCGCCCTACGAACTGTTCAAGGACCTGCGCGGGCGCTGCCCGGTCCACTTCTCGAGCAAGATCAGCGAGTACCCCGGCGAGGCCGGCTTCTGGTCGGTCACCAAGGCCGAGGACGTGCTCGCCGTCAGTCGCGACTTCGAGACCTTCTCCTCGGCCAACGGGATCACGACACTGCGCAACTCCGTGCTCCCGCTCGAGCTCGTTCAGGCGATGTTCATCGGGATGGACCCGCCCAAGCACGACCGGCTGAAGGCGCTCTTCCAGCGCGGCTTCACCCCGAAGCGGATCGCCGAGCACGAGCCTGCGATTCGCGAGATCACGAAGGGCGTGCTCGACCGGCTCGAGGAACGAGACCGCTGCGACCTCGTCGAGGAGGTCGCGCAGCCCGTCGTCTCCAGGGTGATCGGCAGCTTCATGGGCATCGCCCCCGAAGACGACGCCGCCTGGGCCGACCTGATGAACAAGATCATGGCGGCCGGCGACCCCGAGATCAGCCCGGACGGGATCGGAGCGGTGGCCACGCGCGAGGTGCCGGAGATGTTCGAGCGCTGCAGCCGGCTGATCGCCGACCGGCGGGAGAACCCGACCGAGGATCTGACGAGCGTGCTCGTCCATGCTGAGGTCGACGGCGAGACGCTGACCGAGCACGAGATCGTGATGGGCTTCTTCCTGCTGATGGCCGCCGGCAACGACAGCACCAAGGCAACCTATTGCAGTGGGATGCGCGCGCTGATGGAGGATCCCGAGCAGCGCACGTTGCTGCTCGACGATCCGGCGCTCGCCGGACAGGCGGTCGAGGAAGCGTTGCGGATGTTTCCGGCCTTCGCGCATTTCTCGCGCACCGCGACACGCGACTGCGAGGTGGGCGGCCAGGCGATCCGATCGGGCGACACCGTGACCATGTGGTACGTCTCCTCCAACCGCGACGAGGAGGTCTACGAAGATCCCGACCGCTTCGATATGCGGCGCAACGCCGAGCACCAGGCGTTCGGGGCCGGCGGGCGCCACTTTTGCCTCGGCACCGCACTCGCCCGTGCGGAGTTGCGGATCCTGATCGAGGAGACGCTCGCGCGTTACCCGGAGATCGAGATCGACGGGACGCCGGAGTACGTTGCCTCGCCGTTCGTCAACCAGCTCAAGCGGCTGCCGGTTCGATTGAACGGCGCCTAGCGACGCTTCAGTCCGCTGCGGGCTCGTAGATGAGCAGCGCTACCCCGGATTCGTACGCGATGCAATCGGTCAGGCGGAGCTTCTGCATGACGGCGGGGTCGGGAAACATGCGCAGGCCGTCGGCGACCAGCACCGGATGGACCATCGCCCGGTATTCGTCGACGAGCCCTGCCTCGGCGAGTGCGTGGACCAGCTGGGCTGATCCATTGACGAGGATCGGCCCGCCGTCCGCCTCGCGGAGCTTCGAGACCTCCTCGATCGGGTCTCCCGGCAGTACAGTGGTGTTCTCCCACTCGGGATCGGTCAAGGTCGAGGAGATGACGTACTTCGGCGTCGAGTTGATCTTGTCGGTGAACGGGTCGGTGCGGTCGCGCGTGGGCCACGCCGCAGCGAAGCCCTCGTAGGTCTTGCGGCCGAGCAGGAGGGTCTCGGCCTCCTCGAGTTCGGTGCCCTTATAGGCGTAGTGGTCCTCGCCGTACAGGGACTTGAAGGTCCAGCCGGTGTGCGGGTGAGTGGCCTCGCCACCGGGCGCTTCCATCACACCGTTGAGGCTCACGAACTCGGACACGATCAGCTTGCTCATCTGCACCTTCCTCCCGGAGTTCGGGTCAGTCGATCAGGGCAACGCAGCGCGCCGGGAATCCCGAGCCATCCCGGGGCTTGGGCCAGGTCGCGAGGATCAGTGCGCCACGCTCGGGTACGCGACCGAGGTTGGCTAACAGCTCGACCTGCCAGCGGTCGGCCTCGAGGATGTAGAGCTCGGCGGGCGCGCGACCGGCGGATACCTCTTGGCCGGGGTCGGTATCGGTCTGCTCGTGGCCGATTCCCACCACCCCCCGTTCCTCGACGAGCATGCCCAGCGCCTCGACACCCCAACCGGGGAAGTGCGAGGTGCCGGTCTGATCCTCGTTGCGCATCGCGGCCGGGTCGGGCCAACGGTCGCCCCAGCCGCTGCGAAAGGCGACGAAGGCACCGGTAGGGATCTCGCCGTGGGCGCGCTCGTGCGCCGCGATCAGCTCGGGATCCACGGCGTAGTCGGGATCCTCCGCTACACGCGCGCTCCCGTCGAGCACGACCAGCTCGAGCAGCATGTCGGTGACCGGCAGCGCGTCCAGCGATCGTCCGCCCTCGATGAAGTGCGACGGCGGATCGACGTGGGTTCCCCACTGCCCGATGTGCGAGTAACGATGGGCCAGGAACCCGTCGGAGTAGTCGAAGAGGACGGTTCGCTCCTCATCGGGGAACGCGACGTAGTGGGGGATGCCGGGTTCGAAGGAATGCGTCAGATCGATCCAGCTCGCAGCCTTTAGACGCGCGAGCGCCTCGAGCAGATCCATGGGTTGCAAGGTATCCGGTCGGACGGTGCGACAGCGTGCACAAACTCTGGTCAGCCAATCGACGGCGTGACCCTGGGGTCGAGACCGATATACGCGAACGCAGTCGTTCGCGAATCGGGCATGATGCGCGCGTGAGCACCCAGCCGCTCATTCGCACGCCGGAGGAAATCAGCGCGGACTGGCTCGCCGCGGTGCTCGGACACGAAGCCGTCGAGCTCGTCTCGGTCGAGCGGATCGGGACCGGGCAGATGAGCCAGAGCCATCGCATCTCGTTCACCGCGGAGCAGGGCGGAGCGCGGACGATCATCGTCAAGCTCGCCTCCGATGACCCGACCAGCCGCGCGACCGGCGTCGGGCTCGGCGCGTACTCGAGAGAGATCTCCTTCTACCGCAACCTCGCTCCGCGGATCGGCCCTCCGCTCGCCGGCTGCCGGCTCGCCGAGTACGACGCCGATGAGGGCTGGTTCACGCTACTGCTCGAGGACGCTGCGCCGGCCGTCCAGGGTGACCAGATCCGCGGCTGCAGCGTCGAGGACGCGCGCGTGGCGCTCGACTCGCTCGCCCGTATCCAGGCCCCGGTGCTTGGTGACCTCGCCTGCGGTATGGCGGACTGGCTGAACCTCGGCAACCCGCTCAACCAGCAGCTGCTCGAGCACTTGCTGCCGGGCTTCCTCGAGCGCTACGGCGATCGCGTCTCCTCCGAGCAGGCCGAACTCTGCGAGCGGTTCGTCGCCCGGCTCGACGGCTGGTCGAGCGATGTCCGCCCGCCGCCGGGGCTCGTCCACGGCGACTACCGCCTCGACAACCTGCTGTTTGGCCAAGACGAGTGCACGGTCGTCGACTGGCAGACCGTCACCTGGGGCCCTGCCCTGCTCGATGCCTCCTACTTCCTCGGCAGCGGGTTGAGCATCGAGGACCGGCGCACACACGAGGAGGACCTGATCCGCGGCTACCACGAGGCGTTGCTGGCCAACGGCGCCAAGAGCTTCGATTGGGACACCTGCTGGAGCGAGTACCGGCGCCAGTGCTTCCACGGCCTGCTGATGGTGATCGCACCGGCGATGCTGGTCGTGCGGACCGACCGCGGCGACGAGATGTTCATGACCTCGCTCGAGCGCTACGCCCAGCAGGCGCTCGACCTCGAGGCGCTCGACCTGCTGCCGGGAGCCAACGGTTCGAAGATCACGGCGTTGCGTCCGAAGGACGCCGACGACGCCGAGCGCCACGAGCCGGGGAGCGACCCCAACTGGAACGAGAGCTGGTACTGCGACGCGGTCTCAGACGACGGCACGCTCGGCGTCTACCTGCGGCTCGGGCGCGTCCCCAACCACGGGACCGCGCTCTACACTGCCTGCATCTGCGGTCCCGATCGCCCGACGGTGATGCTGGTCGATGCCGCTGCGCCGCTGCCCCCGATCGAGGACGATTCCCAAGCGGTCGACGGCGCCTCCTACCGCGCCGAACAGCACTGCGACGCGGCGTTGCAGACCTTCCGCGCGAAGGTCTCGGGAACCGGCGTGGCATACGACGATCCCGGCGCGGTGCTGCGCGCCGAGCCGGGACTGCCTGCCGAGATCGAGATCGACCTGAGCTGGGAGACCGATGGAATCCCCTACGCCTGGCGCCAGACGACGCGTTATGAGATCCCCTGCCGGGTGCTCGGCACCGTCACGGTCGACGACCAGAGCTTCGAGCTCGACTGCGTCGGCCAGCGCGACCACTCCTGGGGGGTGCGCGACTGGTGGGCCTCGGACTGGATGTGGAGCGGCCTGCACATGGACGACGGGCGGCGGTTCCACGCCGTCGGCGTACCCGGGATGCCGGATTTTGGTGTCGGCTACCTGCAGCAGGGAGAGGAGCTCGAGGAGATCACGGCGGTCGAGACGCTCGAGCAGTACGGGGCGGACAGCATCACGACCTCGGCGCGCATCAACTCGCGTCCCGTCGGCCTCGAGCTCGACGTCGAGCCACTCGCCTTCGGACCGATCCTGCTGATCGCACCCGATGGCCGCGTCTCGCATTTCGTCAGGGCGATGTGCCGCGTGACCGACGGCGAGGGCAAGACGGGTCTTGGCTGGATCGAGTGGAACCGCAACCAGCACGCCGCGACCTAGCCGACGGCGGCACGCGATAAGCCTGCCATCCAGACCACGGGCTTGGCTCGAAGACGGTGCCCTCGCGGCGATCGCGGGGCACGAGATCTACGTCCACGCCTCCGGCGGCGGGGAAGGTCTGCCCGTGCTCTTCCTGCACGGCTACCCGTCGAGCTCCTATGACTGGCGAGGGGTAATCGAGAAGCTGGGAGACCGTCGCACAGTGTGCTTCGACTTTCTCGGCTTCGGCCTCTCCGAGAAGCCCCCCGATCAGACCTACTCGCTCAACCTCCAGGCCGATATCGCGGAGGCCGTCTGGCGTCGATCCGGCGGCGGCCCCGTGCTGCTCGTCGCTCACGACATGGGGACCTCGGTCGCGACCGAGCTGCTCGCCAGGGACATCGCGGGCGAGCTCGAGATGGAGCTCGCCGGAGTCCTGCTTTTCAACGGCAGCATGATCCTCGACCGGGCGAGCCTGACGCTCGCCCAGAAGGTGCTTCGTAGCCGGCTCGGCCCGCTGCTCGCGCGGCTGTCGAACGAGCGCGTCTTCCGCGCCCAGTTCGCACGGCTGTTCTCCGCCGACCACCCGCTCGACCCGCGCGAGGCGGCCGACCAGTGGGCGCTGCTCGCCAACCGCGGCGGCCATCGGATCCTCGACCGGCTGACCTACTACCTCCACGAGCGCGTCCAGTTCGCGGAACGCTGGCACGGCGCGTTGCGCGACTGGCCCGGCCGGCTCGAGCTCGCCTGGGGAATGCGCGACCCGGTGGCGACCGGCGCCGTCCTCGACGCGATCCTCGAACTTCGTCCGGCAGCCCCGGTCACGCGCCTCGAAAACCTCGGTCACTACCCGCAGCTGGAGCGTCCCGATCGGCTCGCGGAGCTGATCGGGGGCTTCGACGCGACAGCTCCCGCGTCGCTCGGCTAGCCGCTCGGCGCAGAGTAGGCGTCGGAGACGAAGTCATAGCCAGGCGCATCCGTCTAGTCCGTTGGCGCTTGGACATCGCTGCCGCCGGGTGAAAGCGCCAACGGGCTAGACCGGCTCGGTCAGCTCCGTCATCCGCGGCTGTCTCCCGCGCGCGCCTTCGACCACTCCGCCTTGTGGATACGCTTCGCGGCCTGATACTCGGCCAGCCCCTCCGGCGAATCGACGTCGCCGAGCGTCGGGTGCCACGGGACGAGGTCGCGGGCTGACTCGACGTCGAACTGCTTCGCGAGAACGCCCGCGAGCGCCTTGACCTTCATCTCACCGAAGCCGGGCAGCGCGGCGAGGTTGGCGCGCAGCTCGGCCGAGTCGGCGGCATCGGTCCAGACCCGGTCGGCTTCGCCGTCGTACTGTTCGCTCAGGTGGACCGCGAGGTCATGGACGCGCTTGGCCATCGCTCCCGGGTAGCGATGGACCGCCGGCTTCTCGCGGAAGGCGGCTTCGAGATCGGCGGATGCGAGCGTCGCGGCATCGATCGCGCCGAGCCGCTCGAGCAACACGGAAGGCCCGGAGAACGCCTTCTGCACGCTGACCTGCTGGTCGAGCGCGAAGCCGACCAGCAGCGCCATCGGATCCGCGGCGATCAGCGCGTTGGCTTCGTCTGACCCGGTGAAGTAGAGGCGCTCGGGCACGCGCGCAAGCCTAGACCCCGGTAGCGCCCCGGAGTCAGACCTCGACCGGGTCGCCCGCCACGGGCGCCCGCTCGTTGGCCACGCAGTGGGTCATGACCTTGCCCTCGACCGCGCGCGGACCGTTGGCGCCGAGGCTCGCGAGCCGTGCTAGCTCCTCGTCGTTGAGGGTCTGCGTCGCGAGCGGCGGGAGCGCGCGGACGTCGTCGGCGGAGATGCCGATGCTCTCCCCGACGCGTCGGCCGAGCTCGTCCTCGCACATGAACAGGTGCCAGATCATCCGCTCCTGGATGTGGTGGTCGCACTCCTCTAGGGCTTCGGCGAGGTTGGCGACGAGATCGTCGCGCTCCCACTCCTCGGAGAGGAGATACCGCTCGCCGGCTTGCTGGTAGTCGTTGGTCCGAGCGATCCGCGCGCGAACCAGACGGCCGCTGATCTCCGGCCCCTGGGCGTCCTGGGCGCCCGGCGCCGGCGCCTCGGAGAGGCCGCCGTTGATCGAGGGCTCGTAGTTGACGTGCGGGTTGGCGCCGCCGTCGTCGACCGCGTAGGCCATCGCTCCGTCGCGCTGATTGGTGTGGACCGTCGCCGCCTTCGGCTGGTTGACCGGCAGCTGCAGATAGTTGGGTCCGACCCGGTGACGCTGGGTGTCGGAGTAGGAGAACGTCCGCCCGACGAGCATCTTGTCGTCGGAGAAGTCGAGCCCGTCGACCAGCACTCCGGTGCCGAACGCGATCTGCTCGTTCTCGGCGAAAACGTTCTGGACGTTGCGATCGAGAACCATGCGGCCGATCGGCAGGACCGGGAAGAGCTCCTCCGGCCAGACCTTCGTGTCATCGAGCGGATCGAAGTCGAGCTCAGGGTGATCGTCGTCGCTCATCAGCTGAACGCACAGCTCCCACTCCGGGTAGTCGCCGTTCTCGATCGCCTGATGGAGGTCGTGGGTATGCGCACCGAGGTCATCGCCTTGGACGGCGGCGGCATCGGCGGCGGTCCAGCAACGGACGCCCTGCTTGGGCAGCCAGTGGTACTTGACGAGCACGGCCTCGTTGTCGGCGTTCAGCCACTTGTAGGTGTTCACGCCAAAGCCCTGCATCGTCCGATAGCTAGCCGGAACCCCGCGCGGCCCGTAGAGCAACGTGACCATCTGCATCGCCTCGGGCGACTGACTGATGAAGTCGAGCTGGCGGTTGGGCTCCTGGCGGAAGGTGACGGGATCGGGCTTCTGCGAATGGATGAAGTCGGGGAACTTGATCGCGTCGCGGATGAAGAAGACCGCGAGGTTGTTGCCAACCAGATCCCAGTTGCCGTCCTCTGTGTAGAACTTGACCGCGAATCCGCGCGGATCGCGGGCGGCCTCGGATGAATCGCGCCCACCGGCGACGGTGGAGAAGCGGACGGCCACGTCGGTGCGCTTGCCGGCCTCCTGGAAGAGCTTCGCGCGAGTGAACTTGGAGATCGGATCGTCGGCAACCGTGCCGGTCGCCTCGAAGAACCCGTACGAGGTCGCGCCGCGCGCGTGCACCACCCGCTCGGGGATCCGCTCGCGGTCGAAGTGGCTGATTTTCTCGATGAACTGGTAGTTCTCGAGCGTCGCGGGGCCGCGATCGCCGATCGTGCGCTGGTTCTGGTTGTCGTGGACCGGGTGGCCCTGGCGGGTGGTCAGCCCCGGGCGGTCATCGGGCTTCTGGCCGTTATTCGGGTTATCGCTCATGTCAATTCCTCTCGTACCCGGGTGGGCACAGGCTCATGCGCGCGAGCGCGGGATCCAGGTGTCGTGGCTGCAGGTCGGCATCACGCTGCCGTTCCTCATCTCCGAGGCCGTCTCACGCAGATGGACGAGACATAGCCCAGCCGAGCAGCTGCGACAGACCGCCACTGCGGGTTCGGCGCCACCGCGCGTTGAGCACTCGTAACAGTCCATTTTTGTTCGCCCTCCGTAGACCAGGTCGTAAATTAGATGCGATCTAAGCTAGGTATTAGTACAAGGTCGGCCTCCGCTTTACAATGGTGCGCGTGTCGACTTCCTCCCGAGACGACCTCGCCGAGTCGCTGCGCGAGCGCGGCCTGCGCGTGACGCCGCAGCGCAGAGCGATCCTGGCCGCCTTCTCGGCGGGCGAGAACGGCCATGTGACGGCGGATGACGTCTTCGAGCGCGCGGTCGCCGGGCTCCCGGAACTCTCGCGCGCGACGGTCTACAACACGCTCGGCGAACTGGTCCGGGTCGGTCTGCTCCAGCGCGTCGACGGCGCCGGGCCGACGCTCTATGACCCCAACCTCGACCGCACCCATCACCACTTCCGCTGCCTGAGGTGCGGATCGCTCTCCGACATCCATCTCGAGGGCGAGGAGGACGTTCAGCTGGCCGAGAGCGGCTACGTCGTCGAGCGCACGCGGGTGACACTCGAGGGACTGTGTCCGACCTGCGCGACCACGGGCGACCGACGGCGATGAGCTTCGCGG
>JACCVG010000120.1 GCA_013698335.1 Thermoleophilaceae bacterium | reverse complement strand
GCCTTGAGGCGCGCGGCGCGGCGCTCGGCCTGCCGCTCCTTCGCGCGCTGGCGGTCGCGAGCCATGGCTCTAGCGGGTCTCCTTGTGCGGCGTGTGCTTTCCGCACCAGCGGCAGTGCTTGCGCATCTCGATCCGGTCAGGATTGTTGCGCTTGGACTTCTGGGTCTGGTAATTGCGTCGCTTACATTCCTCGCAAGCGAGCGTCACTGCGATGCGTACATCTCCGCGAGCCATGGATCCTCGGTCTGTTCGGTGCGTCCGGGCGAAAAAACGACCCCGCCGGACGGGGCGAGGTCAGCGGCCAGTGTAGCGCGACCGAGGCAGAGGTAGGCTCGCGCCATCGGTGAACTGACCGGACGAGCACCGGACGCGCCCGGGGCGCCCTGCGGGGCGCTCGAGCGCAGCCAGCGCGCGGCGCGGGCGGGTGTCGCTGCGCTCGGGGTCAGCGGACCGGTCCCGCGCTGGGCGTTCCGCAAACTCGGCCGCCGCTATCCGGCGGTCGTGCTGGCGCTGCAATTCTCCGTCGCGCACGTCGTCGTCTTCTTCGGGATCGTCCTGCTGACGCTCTACATCCCGGTGACGGGAATCCAGTTCCTCTCGATCCTGCTGGTCGCGGAGCTGCTGATCGCGGTCGAAAACGGCTTCGCCACGCGCCTCTCGGCGCGGCTGTTGCGGCCGGTCAGCCGCTGGCTGGATGGCGAGCGCGATCTCGAGACCTCGCTCGCGGCCTGGCGCGTGCTCGCGGCCCTGCCGTTGGAGTTCCTCCGACGCTGGAAATGGATCCCGCTGCTGTTCAACATCCCGCTCCTTTCGAACTTCGTCGCCTACGAGCTGGGGCTGGCGTGGTGGTCGGTCCCGATCCTGCTGATCGGGAGCACGGGCGTACTGGCCTACGGAGCGCTGCTGCGCTACTTCGCGATGGAGCTCGCAATGCGGCCGGTGATCGAGGAGGTCGCCGCCGTACTGCCCGAGGACTTCGAGCCCGGTCCACCGGGTGTGCCGCTCAAGTGGCGGCTGCTGATCGCGCTGCCGATGGTCAACGTGATCACGGGGATCGTCGTCGCGGGGGTCTCGCGCGACGATCCGGGCAACCTCGGCGACCTCGGGATCGACGTCGCGATCGCGGTGGCGGTCGCGCTGACGATCTCGCTCGAGCTCAACCTCCTGATGTCGCGCTCGATCCTCGGCCCGATCCGCAATCTGCGCGACGCGACCAACCGGCTCGCCGAGGGCGACCTGACCGCTCGGGTCGCGGTCCTCTCGACCGACGAGACCGGCGCGCTCGCGCAGTCGTTCAACCGGATGGCCTCCGGGCTCGAGGAGCGCGAACGCCTGCGTGAGGCGTTCGGAGCGTTCGTCGATCCCGACGTCGCCGAGCACATCATGCGCGAGGGCGTGCTCGAGGGCCACGAGGTCGAGGTCAGCGTCCTGTTCGTCGACATCCGAGACTTCACGGCGTTCGCCGAGCAGGCGAGCGCGCGCGAGGTGGTCGCCCGGCTGAACGATTTCTACGAGCGAATCGTGCCCGTCCTGATGCGGCACGGGGGGCATGCGAACAAGTTCATCGGCGACGGGTTGCTAGGCGTTTTCGGCGCACCAGCTCCCCACCCCGATCACGCCGATCGCGCGGTCGGGGCCGCGTTCGAGATCGCAGAGCTGGTGCGGTCGCACTACGGCGAGGAGCTGCGCGTCGGGATGGGTGTCAACTCCGGCCCGGTGCTCGTCGGGACGGTCGGCGGCGGGGGACGGCTCGACTTCACGGTCATCGGCGATGCCGTCAACACTGCCTCGCGTGTAGAAGAGGCGACCCGCCAGACCGGTGACGACCTGCTGATCACCGAGGCGACCCGCTGCCTGCTGACCAAGGACTACGGCGGGCTGGACGAGCGAACCGACGTCGAGTTGAAGGGCAAGACAGAGCGGGTGCGGCTCTGGGCCCCGCGGCCGTTGGGCGAGTCGGAGCCCGAGCAGGGCCGTCGGCGCACGCGACTGCGGCGGATCGCCCGGCAGCGGTAGCGCCCGCCGCCGCTTCAGATGAAGGGCAGCAGCGGCACGTCGATCTCGAAGACGATCACCGCGGCGATCGCTGCCGCGATCGCGAGCACAGCCGCGATCGCCGTCAGCAGCCGCTGACGGGGGGTTGCCTCGCCTGCCTTCTGCTTTGCCTCGGCGGCCCGCTCGAGTGCGTTCTCGAGCAGGTTCTCGGCCCAGGCGAACTCGAGCGCGAGCATCGCGAGCCCGATCGGGATGACGATCAGCGCGGGACCGGGCAGGACGACCATCGCCAAGCCGGCTGCCAGCACGGTGAACCCGGCGGCGACGAAAGCGCCGCGGTAGATGATCCCGTGCTCCAGGTGGCGTGACCGGCGCTCGCGGAGGCGCTTGATCAGGTTCGGTAGGTCGCGCTCGCGCCGTTCGCTCACCCGACCCAGTTTGCCAACTCCCCCGCATGCTATTGTCGAGTTTCTTACTCGGCAAAGTTTTCTAAGGAGCACCATGCACTACCTAGAGCACGCAACCGATCGCGATACCCGCGAGATCGCAGCGACCACGACGCTGTCCCCCGCCGCCCGCCACCGATCCGTGGCGCGCTGGCGCCAACTCGTCGCGAGCGGTGAAGCCGGATCGACCGGGGAGCGCCCGAGCGCCGAGCGTCCGTTGGAGCCGCGCGAGGTGGAGCGGCTGCGCGGGGAGACGGGGGCACGCGACGCCACGATCGTCTCTCTGCTCGCCTACGCGGGGCTACGACCCGGGGAGTTGCTCGCCCTGCGCTGGCGCGACGTCCGCCGCACGGCGATCCGGGTCGACGGCCGCGCCCAGAGCATCCGTGAGCACACCAGCGTCGGCACGATCCGCGAGGTAGGGATGCTGAGGCCGCTCAGTGCCGATCTCGCGGGCTGGCGAACACGCGGCGGCGCAACCGACGACGAACTCGTGATCCCTGGCCAGGACGACCGCCCGTGGAGCGAGAGCGAGTGGGCCGACTGGCGGCGCCAGGTGTTCCGCCCGGCCGCGAAGCGCACCGGCCTCGCGCCCACCACTCGCCCCTACGACCTCCGGCACACGTTCGCATGGCTTCGGCTGCGCGAGGGGGCCTCGATGGCGGAGGTCGCACTCGAGACCGGATACTCGCCGATGACCGCGCTCGAGATGTACCGGCCGCTCGCGGATCGGGCCCGAAGAGCGGGCCTACGCCTGCCTTGCGAGGCGATCGCGGTTGCTCGGACGACCTGAACTCCCGGAAGATCAGATGCCGGTGAGAGCCTCCACGCCGCGACGGCCTGAACGAGCAGGACCACCGTCGCGGAGGTCCTGACGACAGGCGATTCGAAGCGCTTCAGGGCGCAACTGGTCCTCCGGAGAAGGCGCCGACCATTGCGCCGACGATCTCCGCCGCCTCCGGCGGCCCGTGGACGGAGAGCTCGAGGCTACCGTCCCGCTCCGTCAGCTCCAGCTCGAGGAACGCACAGCACTCCGCCTCGGCCGCGACGATCATCTCCAGCCGATCGCTCAACCCGGGCTCGGCGCGAAACTGCAGACTGGCCGCCGCTCCGTCGTGGCTGGCTGAAAGGAGTCCGGACGCTCCGACGAGCTTCATCTCCGCCAGTCGCTCGGACATTCCGGCGCTCGACAACGTGCACGCGATTGGGACTGGCTCGGCCATCGACAGCCTCCTTCGATCGGGTTGGGCTTGCTAGCCTGACCCTTGAACTCGGGTTTAAGTCAAGCTGCCTGCGCAGCTCAGCCATTCGCTACTACGAGCGCGCCGGACTGCTCCCCGAACCCGACCGGGTCGGCGGTCAGCGCCGCTACACCAATGACGTGGTGCGCCGCCTCGGCGTGATCGCAGTCGCGAAGCGCGCCGGGTTCTCACTCGACGAGGCGCGCATCCTGCTCGAGGCGACCGACGGCGGCGATCCGGCCCACGAACCATTGCGAGCGCTCGCCGAGCGCAAGCTCCCGGAGATCGAGGCGCTGATCGATCGTGCCGAGCAGGTGAAGCGCTGGCTGGAAGTCGCGCAGGACTGTGGCTGTGAGACGCTCGATGTCTGCGGACTCTTCGACGAGCACGTCTCCGCCCGGAGCAACGCCGCCAACGGCCAGTTCGGGCACGTTCACCTCGCTACCCGCCGCGATGCTCCAGTGGGTCGGTCGTGAGCCGAAAGCGACCGTAGAGGAACTGCTGGCGGTTGCCTGAAGGCGTCGGATGATCGACCAGCACTGAGGAGACCGGCTCGAACTCCTCGCCGAGGGCGTCGTGGAGCTGCTCGACTCCATACCGCTGGACCGGAAGGCCGCTGCACTGCCGAGGGCCGTCCGGTCCGAAGGTGGCGATGATCGCCTCGCCCCGGCACGCGAGCGAACCCCGGAGGATCGTCAGGTAGTTGGCTCGATCCGCCTCATCGACCATGAAGTGGAAGACCGCCCGGTCGTGCCACAAGTCGAACCGTCGGCCGAAGTCCTGGGCGCGAACATCGGCTGTGACCCAAGCGACCCGCTCAGCATCATCGCCAAGCGCGTCGCGGGCGCGGCCAAGGGCGGCCTCCGAGATGTCGGCTACGGATATATCGGTGTAGCCGCGACTCAAGAGATGCCCTGCGAGCGACGAGGCTCCACCACCGATGTCCACGATCGCGGCAGCGCGGTCGAGACCGACCGCCTCATCAGTTCGAGCGACTGCAACGGGACCGACTCGTACCAGCTGACCGCAGTTGGATCCTTGTCCCGATAGACCTGCTCCCAATGATCGGCCGGCCCATCCACGGAGGCAACTGTTCAGCCGGCCGGCGCTGCCGTGGTCCTGGCCAGCCATCGATCGACGACGAACCCGCCGAACGGGACGACCGCGCCGAGCAGTACGTAGAGGGTCGTCCGATGGCTCCATCCGAGCGGACCTCGGATTCCGACTGCGATAGAGACGTAGGCGAGGAACAGGATCCCGTGGATCGGGCCGAGGATCTCCACGCCGAGCGGGGCGTCGTTGGCGTACTTGACATAGGTGGCGACCAGCAGGGAGGAAGCTGCTCGCCTCGGCGAGCGCCACGAGGCGGAGTGTTCTGATCGAGATCAAGTTCACGCCAGATGAAAGCAGGCGGTTCGAGTGGCGCTCACCGACGCCCGATCCCGGGCACGAAGCGGCCGACACGTGAGGTGTATTCGGCATAGGTCGCGCCGTGGGTACTCAACAGGTAGGGCTCCTCGACGACCCGCACCTGGAGCTCCAGAGCGACCACCAGAGCCAGCAACCCGACGACTGCCAGCGGGTTCGGGACGAGCAGCACCAACCCGAGCGAGGTCGGGATCATGGCCGAGAAGATCGGGTTGCGCACGAGGCCGAACGGTCCGCCGGTGACCATCTCTGTTCGCTCCGAGTGATCGACTCCGATCCGCCACGACACGCCCATGGTCATCTGCCCGATGAGGGTGGCGATCAGCCCGAGCAGGAAGAGGGCACCTCCGACGACGTGCACGGCGCCGCTGTCGAGCGCCCGGATCGGGTCCAGGACACCGGCGAGGTCGAGCAGCGGCGCGCCGAACCCCATGGCGAGTGCGACCGCGAAGAGCACGCCGGCCGACCATTCGGCGGAGAAGATCCGGCCACCGAGGCCGTGAAACCCGGTCGAGCCCGTTCTCCGGATCTGGATGACCGTTCGCGCGCCGAAGGCGAGGCCGAGGTAGAGCAGGTAACCGGCTAGAGCCAGTTGCGCGTTCATGCGCTTTGAACGACGGGTTTGGAGGTCACAGACACAGAGCTGGAGCTGGTCTACCTCAACCATACAATCGGCGGTCGATGGCCGGCCACGATCACAGCCATGAACACGACCATCGAGCTGCAAGTCGCCGGTCGCTGGCGATCGCGCTCGGGCTGACGGCGACCTTCACAGTTGCCGAGGTCGTCGGCGGCCTGTTGACCGGCAGCCTCGCCCTGCTCGCCGACGCGGGTCACATGCTGTCGGACTCCCTATCGATCGCGCTGGCACTCGGGGCGTCGTGGCTGGCCTCGCAGCCCACGACCTGGCAGCGCACCTTCGGCT
>JACCVG010000051.1 GCA_013698335.1 Thermoleophilaceae bacterium | reverse complement strand
CCGTTGAAGTTGCCGTGTGCAGGGACTTTGCCTCGGTGTCTCCGCGGGTGTTCCACAATCGCGTCATGGACAGACCCGCGAAATGGGCCGTTGCGGGCGATTCGGACCATCGCGCGACTATCGCGCGGCGGGGATCTCGGGGCATCAGGGGCAAAGGCGGAATCGAGGCCGAGCCTAGGTCCGGGCGTCGCGGGAAGCCCGGCCACCTAGCCCGGCGAGGCCTCGACCAGGATCCCAATCTTGGGGCCCACTCCTTCAGGTCGACCTCTTCGACGGGGCGGGCGTAGACTTCCCCTATGTCCTCACCGGTCCTCACCGGCCGCTGTGGCTGCGGAGCCGTGCAATTCGAGCTCGACGATGTGCTCGGGCCGGCCGGCTACTGCCACTGCACCCGTTGCCAGCGTCGGACGGGCAGCGCGGCCAGCATAGGGCGAGGTCGAATGCGGCACGGGAAGGGACGATGGCTTTGATCGGGACGGCGACAGCAAGGGCGGGGTCGTGAGTGAGGTCGTTGTGGTCGCGGTATTCACGGCCAAGCCCGGGCACGAGCGCGAGGTCGAGGAAGCGCTCGGGCGGCTGATCCCGCCCACGCACGATGAGCCCGGGTGCATCACCTACGCGCTCCACCGCGGGCTCGATGACCCGGCGAGCTTCGCGATCGTTGAGCGCTGGACTTCGCGCGCGGCGCTCGACGAGCACTTCACGCGGCCGCATATGGCCGCGGTCGCCGGCGCGGCCGAGCACCTGGCCGAGCCGCCGAAGGTCCTGTTCTCGGAGGCCCTCGCCATGGGCGATCCCGAGAAGGGGGCGATCTAGCATCGGGATCGGGCCCCGTCCAACCACAGGAGCGTCATGACGGAGACATCGAGAGCGGTCTTGATAACGGGGTGCTCGACCGGGATCGGGCGCGCGACGGCGGAGCGGCTGGCCGACAACGGCCTGATGGTCTACGCGAGCGCCCGCAACGTCGAGTCGATTGCGGATCTCGAGTCCAAGGGCTGCCGGCTGCTGGCGCTCGACGTGAACTCCGAGGAGTCGATGCGGGCGGCGGTCGCGGTCGTCGAGGAGGCCGAGGGCGTCGTCGGAGCGCTCGTGAACAACGCCGGCTACAGCCAGTCGGGCGCCGTCGAGGACGTGGCGCTCGAGAGCATCCGGCGCCAGTTCGATACGAACGTCTTCGGCCTGATCCGGATGTGTCAGCTCGTGCTGCCTGGGATGCGCCGCCAGGGCCGCGGACGCATCGTCAACGTCGGGTCGATGGGCGGCAAGCTCACCTTTCCCGGCGGAGGCATCTACCACGCCACGAAGCACGCGGTCGAGGCCATCTCGGATGCGCTCCGTTTCGAGGTCGAGGGATTCGGCGTCGACGTCGCCCTGATCGAGCCGGGCCTGATCCGCACGCAGTTCGCCGAGACGGCCGGCGTGCAGATCGACAAGGCGACGAGCCAGGCCGGCCCGTACGCCGAGTTCAACGCCGCGGTGGCCAAGTCGACCGCGGAGGCCTACGACGGTCCGCTCGGCAAGCTCGGCGGAGGGCCGGAGACGGTCGCGAAGGCGATCGAGCATGCGGTTACGAGCAAGCGGCCGAAGATTCGCTATCCGGTCACCCCCTCGGCGCGCCTGATCATGACCCAGCGCAAGTTGATGACGGATCGGATGTGGGACCGGTTCGTCGGGACGCAGTTCCCGAAGCCAGGGAAGTCCTAGCGTGAGCCTCGCGATCTCCACGGCGGGAGGATTCGGATGCTGGATGCGCGGAGATATGCGCAGCTTCCCTGAGCTGCGCTTGCCGGCCGGGGTCGCGAGGTCGTCGACGGTTTTGCCGCGTCAAGCACGAGCAGGAACGACTGCATTCTCGTGGCGTCCAGCACCAAGCTCAGTACCACACCGGAATCCCCCTCGCGGCCCCCAGGTCAAGGCGCGAAGATGGGTTCAGATCCCCGTCGGTCAGCGGAAGCGGCGGGCACCGATATCGAAGGTCATCAGCTCCGGGCGCACGTAGTCGTACGGGTCGTAGAGCCACCGAACGTCGGTCGGGAGAGGAGGCCTCCGTGCAAGCTCGCGCCGGAAGACGCCTTCGAGATTCTTCGACGCCCCGTACTCGGCGACGAAGTCCTGGTGGACCGGATAGAAGAGCTTCGGGCGCACGGCCTCGAGGTAGTCGACGGCATCGCGCATCCCGTTGAAGACGTTGTTGAAGCCGAGCGTTGCGCCGACCTGGACGTCGGTCGGCGGGAGCTTGCGCAGGATCGCCAGGACCTGCGGCGCCTGTGAACGGAGCGGTCCCGAGCTGTCGTGCCAGGCCAGCGAGAACCGGCCGATCCGGAATCGGTAGAACAGGCTTGAGCCTTCCTCTCCCGCCGGGTTGAGTCCGGGGAGAATGCTCGGCCCCGGCGGGTGGAGAAGGATTAGGCCTGGATCCGGGAGCGGAAGCGAGAAGAGGCTCGACTCATGGCCTTCGCCGTCGGGCGGCTCAAGCGCGCTGTGGAGGTGCTTCAGAACTTGTACGCCGACCCGCCGTCCGAGCGGGCGGAGCTTGCGAACCGGCCCGCCGGGCGCTGAGCCCCGCGGGGTCGCCATCCGGCATTGGAACGATCGCCCGTCGGCGTCCGCCGCAGCCTGAGCACGGACCTGGTCGCAATGCTCGGCGGTGCCGACCACCCACGCATCGGTGCGCGACGCGATGCGCCCGGCGTTCTGGGCGTGGTCGAAGTGACCGTGCCCGATGAAGATGCCGTCAGGGTGAAGGGCGATCAGCTCGTTGGTGGTGGTGGGGACGTAGTTCGGACGCTCTTCGCCCTTATGGATGTAGGTGTCGAGCAGGACCACGCGCCCGTCGATCGCCATCGCAAGGCTGCCGACGCTGAACCAGGACAGGATTACCCGGTCGCGCCGGGGCACTCCCCGGCTGTTGACGTTGGCCGCCCCGAAGAAGTGCTCGCGCGCGGCGACGGTGGCGTCGGGCGGGGAATGCCTTGCGCTCGCGGAGGCGGTCGATCCCGACAGGAGGATCAGGATGCTCGCGGCGAGGCAGGGTTTCCAGGATCGAGTTCGCCGCTTCATGTCTTTCGGCATTCTGACGCACGGCCAAGGGTGGCGGAGCCAGGCGACCAAGATCGCTATGAGACCCGCTAGACGCGGGTGGGGATCAAGAGTCCTGCCGGGTGAGCCCATGCCACTCGAGTGCTTTCTCGTAACGCGCACGCAACCGCCCGTCGCGCGTCAGGGTCGCGGGCATTGCTAGTCCCTGGACCATCGCTCGGAGTCCGGCCGCGAGCGTCGCGGCGGGATCGCCTGGAGGGTGAGGCAAGGCCTCGATTGTCAAGACCGCTGCCCATGAGGCGACGAGGAATCGTGCCATCGCGTCAACGTCGTGGGCGCGCAACTCGTAGGGGCGGCGATCGCGGCATCCAGGTTGGCACTGATCCGGTCTAGCTGCTGTTGCCGTCGGGCACTGATCGCTTCGGCGCCGGGAGTCCCGACCGGGAAGATAAGCTCCAGATATGCCACGAGATCTGATGGGAATCAAGCCGGGCTCGCAAGGCTCGACAACGCTCAGCGACGGAACCGAAGTGCAGATGCCGCTGCTTACGTACGCCGCTCGCACCTTCGCCGCGTTCTTCACGATCAGTGCTGGGAAGGCACGCGCGCTTTTGCCCTCCGACGAGCTGCGCCCGGTGCGAATCTCACCCCGGCGGGCGCTGATCATGGTTCAGGCGATGGAGTACACCGACAAGAACATCGAGCCCTATCGCGAGTTCGCTTTCTCGATCCCGGTGCGACGTTCGTCATACCCCGACATCCCCGGGCTGTCGTTCGTGAACTGGCTGACCGGCGATGGCAGTGCCTCCTACATCACACATCTTGCGGTCGACACCGCGCAGGCGCTCCTGATCGGGTGGGAGATCCTCGGCTTCCCCAAGTTCATTGCCGAGATTGAGCTCTCCGAGTCCGGGACCGAACGGATAGCCGAAGCCACACTCGACGGCGAATCGATCTTTGCGTTCGCGGTCGCAAAGACCAGTAGCCAGAAGGAGCAGCAACGAGACTTCTCTATCTACTCGCTCAGTCCTGAGGAGAACAAGCTCTTTGAGATCCCGTACCAATCGGCGACGACCGTCGGGACAAAGCTCGGCGCGTCCTCGGCCCGACTGCACCTCGGTTCGCACCCCGTAGCCGACGAGCTACGCGATCTCGACATTGCACCCGTTCCCGTGCTCGCGCTCGACATCCCCCAGTACACCCTCATCTCAAACCGGCCGACGGCCAAGATCGACGTCGGTGACTGGCGCGACCCACGTGGCGTCTACCGCGAACTCCGCGCCGCCGGCCGAGCCGAAACTCCAGGCGCCACGACCAGTTCGGGGATAAGGACCCGAAGGGCCAGCCGGTCGAGCGCGTACGGGAGATCCGGAACAGATCGAGCGGACGTGTAGGGGACTGGCCGCTGCGCTGGACTGGCGGAGAGTGGACTCGTGGTCACGGAAATACCGCTGGCGGGCTGTGGAAAGCCGCGTCAGATGTTCGCCGCCTCGGGCGAGTGGCGAGAGGACGATTTTGACCCGGCGAAGGTGCGACTCGACTTTCTGCATCCGGACGTTGAGTGGGAGACGCGGTGGCCCGGCCTTCCAAGGTTCTCTTACGGACGCAAGGGGGGCGCGTGCTCGAGTGGGCCGTTCGGTTCCTTGAGCCGATGGACATTTACCTCGAGTTGCTCGACGTTCGCCCCATCGATGACGAGCGTGTGTTCCTGAACATCCACGCAAGCGGCCGTGGTCGCGCGAGTGGGGCACCCGCCGAGATGGATGTCTGGGACATCTGGACGCTGCGCGACGGCATGATCTACCGGCGGCAGACGTTCTTCGATCACGCCGAGGCCCTCGAAGCGGCGGGCCTGTCGGAGTAGGCGATGTCTCGTGGGTGTTCCACGATCGTGTCATGGGCAGACTTGCGAATGGGCCGTTGCGGGCGATTCGGACCATCGCGCGACTATCGCGCGGCGGGGATCTCCTTCAGCTCGATCTCTTCGACGGGGCGGGCGTAGACTTCCCCCAATGTCCTCGCCAGTCCTCACCGGCCGCTGTGGCTGCGGAGCCGTGCAGTTCGAGCTCGACGATGCGCTCGGGC
>JACCVG010000019.1 GCA_013698335.1 Thermoleophilaceae bacterium | reverse complement strand
GCGCAGGACTACAAGCGGATCTACGATGGCGACAACGGGCCCAACACCGGCGGGATGGGCAGCTACTCGCCGGTTCCCGGGATCGGCGCGCAGCATGTCGCGGTGCTGGCCCGAACCGTCCACCAGCCGATCGTCGACGAGCTGCGGCGGCGTGGGACGCCGTTCCACGGAGTTCTCTACGCCGGGCTGATGATGACTGCGACCGGTCCGCGGGTGCTCGAGTACAACTGCCGCTTCGGCGATCCCGAAACCCAGGCCGTGCTTCCGCGACTGCGCTCGGACCTGCTCGACCTGCTCGACCGCTCGGCGCGGCTCGGTGGTCTCGACGGGATCGAGATCGAGTGGTCTTCGGCCTGGGCGGTGACCGTCGTGCTCGCCTCACGCGGATATCCGCTGAGCTCCTCGAGCGGTGATCCGATCAGCGGCCTCGAATCGGTCGATTCGCTCGACACGGAGATCCTCCATGCCGGCACTTCCGGCGGCGACGGCGCCTACTTCACGGCCGGCGGCCGCGTCCTGAACGTCACCGGGATCGGCGACTCGCCCGAGCAGGCACGCGGGCACGCATATGCCGCCGCCGACCGGATCGAGTTCGACGGCAAACAGATCAGGCGCGACATCGCCGAGCGCGCCGTGGCAAGGGGAGTTGCATGACACCGCAGGCCGAGGATCCCCGCTCGTCGGGAACGCGTGAGCCGGGGACGGCCGAGTTCGAGGTCCAGCCGCCCCAGACAGAGACAGACGCCCAGGTCGAGGCGGCCTTCGAGGACCTCGACGTCGACTCGCCGTTGGTCGGGATCGTGATGGGCTCCAAGAGCGACATGCCCGTCATGGAGAAAGCCGCCGACGAGCTCGAGAAGCGCGGGATTCGCAGCGAGACGCGCGTCATGAGCGCCCACCGCGACCCCGACGTCGTCGCCGATTACGCCAAGAACGCGCACATGCGTGGGTTGAAGGTGATCATCGCCGGCGCGGGTCTGGCTGCCGCGCTACCGGGGGTCGTCGCCGCGCACACCGACCTGCCGGTGATCGGCGTCCCGCTGACCAGCGCCAACTCGATCTCCAACGGTCTCGACGCGCTGTTGGCGATCGCGCAGATGCCGCCCGGGGTGCCGGTCGCGTGCGTCGGGGTCAACGGCGCGAAGAACGCCGCCGTGCTCGCGGCTCGGATCCTGTCGGCGTGATCTCCCGCTACACGCGCGAGGCGATGGGCGCCGTCTGGACCGACGAGGCCCGGATGGAGGCGTGGCGCAAGGTCGAGGTCGCCGCGTGTGAGGAGACCGAGGGGCCGACTCCGTCCGAGCTCGACGCGATCCGGGCAGCGACCTTTACCGTCGAGGCGGTCGCCGAGCGCGAGCGGGTCACCGATCACGACGTTGCCGCGTTCGTCGACGTCCTCGCCGAGTCGGCTGGAGCCGCCGGCCGCTGGATCCACTTCGGCCTGACGAGCTCCGATGTGCTCGACACGGCGCTCGCACTCCAGCTTCGCGAGGCCGGGGCGCAGCTGGTCGAGGGCGCGGACGCGTTCGCGGCCGCGCTCGCCGATCAGGCGCGCGACCACCGAGCCACGCTCTGCGTCGGCCGTACGCACGGCGTCCACGCCGAGCCGACGACCTTCGGGATCAAGCTCGCCGGCTATGCGCTCGAGGCCCACCGCAACGCGCGGCGGCTCGAGGAGGCCTTCGCGCAGGCCGCCTACGGCGGACTCTCCGGCGCGGTTGGCACCTACGCGGCGACGAGCCCCGACTTCGAACGCTGCGTCCTGGCCCGACTAGACCTCGTCCCCGAGCCGATCTCAACCCAGGTAATCCCGCGCGATCGCCACGCTCAGGTCCTCCAGGCGATCGCGCTCGCCGGCGCCGGGCTCGAGCGGTTCGCGACCGAGATCCGCCACCTGCAGCGGACCGAGGTGCGCGAGGTAGAGGAGCCGTTCCGCGCGGGGCAGAAGGGCTCGTCCGCAATGCCCCACAAGCGCAACCCGATCACGACCGAGCGGATCACCGGGATCGCCCGGCTGCTGCGCGGCTACGCCCAGGCCGGCCTCGAGAATGTCGCCCTCTGGCACGAGCGCGATATCTCCCACTCTTCGGTCGAGCGGGTCGCCCTGCCCGACGCGACGATCCTGCTCGACTACAGCCAGCACCTCGCGACGCGCGTCGCGACCGGGATGACCGTTCACAGCGACCGGATGCTCGGCAACCTCGAGGCGACCCACGGCGCGCTCTACTCCCAGCGGGCCCTGCTCGCCCTGGTCGCCGCCGGCCGCTCGCGCGAGCATGCCTACCGGCTCGTCCAAGAGAACGCCCAGCGCGCCTGGGACGAGGGCCTGCAGTTCCGCGATCTGCTCGCTGAAGCCGCGCCGGAGCTCGACCTCGGCGAGGTCTTCGACCCGTCGGCCTTCGTCAGCAACGCCGACGAGATCATCGGCCGGCTCGACGCGGCCGGTCTCTAGGCCGCGCGTCGAGGGCGCGAGATGGCTCGGATCGGGATCTGCAGCTTCTGGTTCAACCGCGGTCAGGCGGTCGTCGGCCGCCACCTGCGCTCGGTGATCGACGGGCTCGGTCACGAGACCTTCGTGCTCGCCCGCCCGACCCGGGCGACGAACATCAAGCCGTCGCTGATCGAGAGCTCCGACGTCTGGGACCAGCCGGGCGTGACCAATGGCTCGGCCTTCGAGATGCCCGCCGAGGAGTACGTCGCGTGGGCGCGCGAGAACGAGCTCGACGCCGCCTTCTTCTTCGCCAACTACCAGCTCGAAGAGATTGCGGCGGTCCGCGCGGCCGGCGTCACGACCCTCGGCGCCTTCATGTGGGAGAACTTCGCGCCCGAGCAGGCTGAGCCCGCGCAACGGGCGCTCGATGTCATCTACTGCTTCAGCGAGTGCGACCGCGAGCGCTACGCGGAGATGGGGATCGCGAGCCCGCTGGTTCCGTGGGGCTGCCACCCCGAGCTCGACGCGATCGTCCCGAACCGGCGCGAGGGTGAGGTGAGGCTGTTCTACCCGGGCGGCTACATGACCGAGCGCAAGCCGCTGAAGCCGGTCGTCAGGGCCTTCCGGAAGTCCGAGGACCCGCGGCTGCGGCTGGTGCTCAAGGCGCAGGTGATCCGCAAGACCGGGTTCGTGGAGAAGACGGCCGCGCGCGACGAGCGGATCGAGGTCATCTACGACGACCTCCCGACCCATGAGCACCTGCAGCTGTTCGCCGACTGCGACGCGTTGCTCGCTCCTTCCCGCTGGGAGGGGCTCGGCCTCCACCTGTTCGAGGCGACGGCTTTCGGGATGCCGATCATCACCAACGACAACCCGCCGATGAACGAGGTAGTCGAAGACGAGCTCAATGGGAT
>JACCVG010000114.1 GCA_013698335.1 Thermoleophilaceae bacterium | reverse complement strand
GATAGAGGCCGATCAGCTCGTCCCGTTCAACCCACCCCCGCAGCTCGACGTTGTCTGGCAGCGACGCCTGGAGCTCCGCCTCGAGCGGCCCCACGCCGACCATCGTCAGCCGCGCGTCGAGCCCGCGAAACGCCTCGGCGACGAGCAGTGGCTGTTTGTAGGGCACCAATCTGTGGACCCAGAGAAAGCCCGATCGCTGCTCGGACCCAAGCGTGATCGCGGCCGTGTCGACCGGCGGATGGACGACCGTCGATTCCCGTCCGTAGAACCGCCGGATCCGTTCCTGCACGGCCGTCGAGTTGGCGACGTAGACGTCCGGTAGGCGAGACGCGCGGCGGTCGGCGGCGCGCATCCGGCGCGCGAGTAGGCGAAGCGCCCTCTCGGCCACGGGGCCGGCTCGGCGATCGTCGATCTCGGGGCTCCACGCGTAGCGCATCGGGGCGTGGCAGTAACAGACGTGGACCGCGCCGGGACGCTTGTGGACCCCCGCCGCGCAAGCATGCGAGGAGGAGAGCACGAGGTCGTACCGGTCGAGGTCGAGCCGTGCGAACCAGCGCGGCATGTAGGGCAGCAGGTACCGCCAGCGCCCGTTGTCGTGGCCGCGCTGGCGCAGCCCTGGCAGCGCGGCGAGGCGCGACTCGGCGACGATCGCGGCCGTGAGGGCGGGAGGCAGCAGGTCGTGCTCGGCGTGGAAGGTCATGACGTCGGGGGTGAACTCGGGCGCGAACAGGCGCGAGCGCAGCGTCTCGACGACGCGATCCGACCCGTGATACCCGGCGAACCAGTCGTGAACGATCACCCCTGGGACGGCGAGTGGTTCGGGGCTCACCAGTTGCGTCCCGCCAGATAGCTGGCCCGACGACGAGCGGCCGCGCGCAGCCCGCGCGAGGGGGCCAGGGGGATGGGCCGTCGGGTCGGCGCACCGATTCGTCGGTAATGGCGCCAGTCGCGCAGGCCGAGCAGCCGACCGCGGAGCGGCGCGAGGGTTCGGTCGACGGCGACGTGGAAGGTCACGTAGGCGAGGTCGTACACGATCATCCCGAGGGCACGCCGGGCGAGCGCTCTGGAGTCCATGTTCTTGGCGACGAGCCGCACCCGGTTCCGCCCGACGTGCAGATGCTTGAAGGCGGAGCGGTGGCGAGCGGTCGCCGAATGGTGGTGGTGGACGACCGCCGAGGGGACGTACAGGCACCGCCAGCCCGCCATCCGCGCCCGCCAGGCGACGTCGGCGTCCTCCATGAAGACGAAGAAGCTGCGATCGAACCCCCCGATCTGCTCGAGCATCGCTCGGCGGTAGAGCGCGGCTCCTCCCGAGGCCCCGAACACCTCGGTCGGCGAGGCCTCTGACCGTTCCAGGGGGAGGCCGAGCAGGCGATCGTAGGAGACGCCCAGCGCGTCGACCTCGATGCCGGCGGAGTTCAGCCGCGGGGGCCTGTGGGCGAAGCGCAGCTGGGCGGCGAGCGACCCGATATCGGGGGCGCTGACGCCGACGGCGACCAGGTCAGCGATAGCGTTGACCTCGATGGTCGCATCGTTGTTGAGCAGCAACAGCCAGTCCCCGGATGCCTTCTCGGCGGCCGCCCCCACCGCTGTCGCAAAGCCGCGGTTCTCAGAAAGCTCGATCAATACGACATCCGGGTGCTCACGCCGCACTCGGTCGCAGGAATCGTCCCCGGAGCCGTTGTCGACGACGATCGTCTCAGTCGTCCCCGGAACCTCCTTGACCGCTTGCGCAATTGATCGCAAGCAGTCCAGCAACAGATCGGCGCGCTGGTGATTGACGACGATCACGGAGACGGTGGTCGCGATCACCGGGCTAAGGTAGCGGGCGACCCCAAGGCCGCAGCTCCCCGCCCCGCGATCGCCGTGGTGATCCCGTTCGCCGGCTCTGAGACCGAGGCGCGTGAATGTCTCAGAGCGCTGGCGGGGATGCGCCGGACTGACAGTGATGAGCTCGTGATCGTCGACAATGGCGGGTGCAATGCGGTGGGGGCCGCCGTCCTCGGGATGGATCGCCCCCCGGAGGTGCTCGTAATCGAAGCGAGCGCCCGCCGCTCGTCGTACTACGCTCGCAACGCTGGCGCTCGCGCGACCGCGGCGGAATGGCTGTTGTTCATCGATGCCGACTGTCGTCCACGGGCCGATCTGCTCGACCGTTTCTTCGACACGCTCCCGGCGGCCGGCTGCGGAGCGCGCGCCGGTCTCGTCCTGCCTGCCGGGGTGGGCGATCGTCTGGTGGAGCGCCACGCGCGCTCCCGGGGGCTGCTCGACCAGCGCGCGTTCCTCGAGCGGCCGCGGCCGTTCGCCGTGACCGCCAATCTGCTCGTTCGCCGTGCAGCCCTCGAGCAGCTCGAGGGCTTCGCCGAGGTTCGGTCGGGCGGCGATGTCGACCTCAGCTGGCGGCTCGCCGAGCATGGATGGACCGTCGATTTGCGCGACTCGGCGGTCGTCGAGCACGAGCACCGCGCGACGTTCAACGCGCTCTTGCGCCAGCGTGCCCGCTACGGAGCGGGCGCCCGCTGGCTGGAGCTCCAGCACCCGGGCTCACGCCCGACGCCGCGCCCGCTGCGCGGCGCGGCCCGCAGTGCTCAGACTGCCGTGGCGAAGGCGCTGAGGGGAGCCGGCGAGGAGGCGGCCTTCAACGCGATCGATGCCGCGGGCTACATCGCCCACGCGATCGGCCGGAGGCTGGGGAACGAGCCTCAGTCGACGCCGCGGACGTAGACGCGGACCATCGCGGCGTACTCGGCGGCACGCTTGGGCCGGCGCAGGAGCGAAAGCGTGATCCAGCGCAGGCCGAAGCCCGCGCCGGTGATCGCGCGGATCGCCATCCGGCGTGACCGGCCGTAGTGGGTCTCCAGAAAGACCAGCTCGCTCGACGCGATCCGGCGGGCGCGCTCCGGATCGGACCAGCGCCGCCGATTCGAATGGTTGCCGACGTGCATCACCTCGGCCTCGGCGACGAACCGGACTCGCTGTCCCCGTCCGGCCGCGCGGAAGGCGAGATCGCTCTCGGACCCGTACATCAGCGGCCAGTACCCGCCGAGCGCGCGGAAGAGTTCGGCTTCGATCGCGACCACGGCGCCCATCGCGACGTCGACGTTGCGGCTCCAGCGGTGCGACCAGTGGGTCGGGGCGAGGTGCGCGCGGAGCCGATCGGGTAGGAGACGGTGCAGTCCCGCAGCCAGGAGGCTCGCCCCGGCGATCGTGGGGAAGCGCGAGCAACCCGGCTGGAGTGATCCGTCAGGGCGGTGGTAGCGGGGGATCGCCAGGCCGATTCCCGGTCGATCGAGTGCGCGGAGGAGCCCGTCGAGCGCGTCCGGCCCAAACTCGATGTCGGCGTTGCAGAGCAGGAGCGCTTGACCGGACGCGAGCTCTGCGCCCTGGTTGATCGCAGCGCAGTAGCCGACGCTGCGCTCGTTGCGAATGCTGCGCACCGAGTCCGAACGGTCCGCGAGTAGCGCAGCGGTCGAGTCGGTCGAGCCGTCGTCGACGACGATCACCTCTACGTCCCCGGCGGCTCCGGTCTCCACGAGGCTGTCCAGGCAGGCGTCGAGGACGCCGTCGGCGTTCCAAGCCGCGATCACGACCGAAGCGCGCACGGTCAGGAAAAGGGGAGCTCGTCGCGCACGTCGCGTAGCAGCGGCGCCGAGGAATCCCGGTCGGAAACCGAGAGCTCGAGGTCGGGCCAGTCGATCCCGACGTCGGGATCGTTCCACGCGATCCCGCGCTCGAGATCGGGCTCGTAGTAGGACGAGCACTTGTAGATCACGTCAGCGGTTTGGCTGGTCACGCAGAAGCCGTGTGCGAACCCCATCGGGACGAGCAGCACGCGCAGCGCTCGGTCGTCGAGCTCGAAGGCCTCCCACTCCCCGAACGTCGCGGAGTTCCGACGCAGATCGACGATGACATCCACGATCGAACCGCGCGGGCAGCGGACCAGCTTGGCCATGCCATCGCCAACCTTGTAGTGCATCCCGCGAACCACCCCGTGGGAGGATCGTGAGTGGTTGTCTTGAACGAAGTCGATGTCGACCCCGTGCTCGATGAGCCATTCCCGTCGGTAGCTCTCGATCAGGAACCCACGCTCATCGCCGAAGACGGCAGGCGCGAGCAGCAGCGGCCCCGCCAGTCGCGTCGGAATCCGCTCGACGGACATCTAATATGCGCCGTGCTTGCGGAAGATCGCCGAGACCGTCCTGACGAGCAGCTTGAAGTCACGCCGCAGGGAGTGGTTCTCGACGTACTCGCGCTCGACGGCGACTCGCTCCTGGAAGTTGAGCTCGCCCCGGCCGTGGACCTGCATCGGCCCGGTGATTCCCGGTCGCATCTCGTTGCGGAAGCTCAGACCTGGGTCGTAGCGCTCGACAAGCCTGGTCTCCTCGGGCCGCGGGCCGACGATGCTCATCTCACCGCGAACGACGTTGATCAGCTGGGGCAACTCATCCAAGCTCCAGCGCCGGAGTACCCGCCCGACGCGCGTCACGCGCGGATCGGAGCGCAGCTTGAACATCGGATCGGCGAGCTCGTCCAGCCGTACGACCTCGGACAGGCGGTCCTCGGCGTCTCGAACCATCGTGCGGAACTTGATGATCATGAATGGCCGACCACCTTGTCCGCTGCGCTGCTGGCGGAAGAAGGCGGGCCCCGGTGAGTCGATCCGGACGACCAGCGCCAAGAGGGCGAAGAGCGGCAGGCACACCAGCAGCGCGAGGCTGGCGAACGCGGCGTCAAATGCCCGCTTGAGCAGCGCGGTCGAGCGGGAAGGATCCCAGGTCTTGAACTCGATCAGGGGCAGCTCGGCGAGGTGGTTGAGGCGCACCGCGGTTCCGAGCATCGCTCGAAGCGGTGGCGCGACGCTCAGCCGCACGGCGTGCTCGCGACATGTGCTGACCACCGTCGAGAGGGTCCGTTCATCGAGATCGCTTGCCGCGAGCACGACCCGCTCGATATCCCGGTCCTCCAGCAGCGCTCCGAGATCGCCGAGCGCGAGGGCGCCTTCGCTCGGGCGATCGAGGCGGCTCTCGATCGGGAGCGATGCAACGAGCTCGAGATGGTGACCATGCTCGAGCGAGAGCTTGCGGGCAACGGAGTCGGCGAGTGGCCCTTCGCCGATTACGAGCCCGCGCTCGGCGGGCACCACCCGGCGCCAGATCCCCCGTGCGGCGATGCGCAGCAGGAACGACATCAACAGCACCTCCGTCCAGATCACCACCGCGGGCGTGACCGAGAACTCGATCGGCGTCAGGTTGAGGATCAGGCTCGTCGCGACGACCGACAGCGTCACCCAATAGAAGAGGTTCGGGAGCTCGTCGGATGTCAGATGGCGGATCCGCGTGTGGTCGTGGTCGTACAACCCGTGGAACTTGGCGATCAGGATCCAGAGCGGCAGCGTCGCTGCGGCCGCGATCGTCAGGGCTATCCCGCCGCTGACGTTGCCGGCGGCGACACAGCCGAAGAGGATCGCGAGCACGTCGGCCGCGGCGAGCATCCGGCGCAGGAGCGCGTGCTTCCACGGGCCCTGGCGTCCGACGAGCGAGAACGGCCGCCTGCCCGGATCGACGGCCGGCTCACGCGCCGGTGCGGGCGCGGCTGTGATCTGCTGGATGGTCACGTCGGTGTCGGATGGTTCCACGGTGTTAGCGCCCCACGAGGCCGACGTCGGGCTTGAGCGAGTTCGTGCGTAGCGTAGCTTCGCGGGCCCCGTCCAGGTCCTCCTGCGCCCGTCGCAGGCGAGCCTCCGCGAACCAGAGTTGCCAATCTTCGGGCGCGCGCGCGATCGCCTGCTCGAGGGCGGCCGATGCGGCGGGCAGGTCACCCGCGAGCTCCTCGGCCAAGGCTTCTTGGAGCCGTGGGCCGGCTGCCCACGGCTGGACGGCGCGTGCCTGCCTCGCGTGCCCGGCCGCGCCGGCGGCATCGCCTCGGCTGAAACTCTCCCGGCTCGCGTTGAGCTTGAGCTCTGTGAACAGTGAGGCCGATCCTGCGAGTACCGCGATCCACGCGACCCCCAGCGTCGCGACGCCGATGCCGAAGCGGTTGGTCCGAGCATCCGTCGCTCGGCCCAGCGCCGGCCCGGCGAGCAGTCCGAGGGCGATCACCGCCGGGACGAACGCGGCCGGCAACTGCCAGACCCAATCGATCGACGCGGAGAACAGCCCGGCCAGAGCGACGGCCAGCGCGGGCAATAGCGCCGGACTGGGGGCCCGGCGGCGCAGCTGAGCGACCCCGGCGATCAGCGGTGTGGCGACGAAGACGAGCAGCAGCACGAGTCCGACCAGGCCGAGTTCGGCGAGCGACTGGAAGAACAGCGAATGGGCGAATCGCGTGTACTGGGGGATCGGGGCGTTCTGGCCCCACCAGGACTCGTATGCCCCCGCGCCGAGCCCGGTCAGCGGTGCGGATGCGAATCCATCGAGGGCGATCGCCCAGTACTGGGCTCGGTACTGGGCGCTGACGGTGAGGAGCTCGCTGCCGGAGGCCTGGCCGGGAACGGCGGCCGGCGGCGCGGTGTAGTCCCCGATCCGATCGATCGGGTTCGCGAGGACGCCGAAGGCGATCAGGGCCAGCGCGCCCGCAGCCAGCAGCGCGCGGCGATCAAGGATCGGAAGCCGGAGCCGCGGAAAGCGGCCGTGAAGCGAAGAACGGGCAAGCCCCGCGAGCGCCATGACGACGACGGTGACGACGAGCATCCGGTCGCCCTGACCGCGCGCCGCGGCGCTCTCGACCAGCCCGTCGACGAGCTGAGGGCTCAGGGCGGCAAGGATCAGGAGGGGGAGTGTTGCCAGGGCGCCGAGCACGATGCTCGCCAGATGCTGGGCGCGCTGCCCGTCGAGCAGCAGCACACCGAGGCCGAGCGTGAGGGCGACCAGCGCGCCCTGGGAAGCGGTCAGGTGCAGCGCCAGCCCGAGCGGCGGGATGAACGCTGCCGCGAGCGCCGCACCGCGCCGGGTGGCCGCGCGGGAGGACTGCCAGACGAGCAGGATCAGCCCGGCGGCGACCATCGCGCCGAGCCCGTTCCAGTACTCGAGTGGATAGGAGAGCCGTGCGGCCGCGTCGGCGATCGTCTCGGTGACGGCCAGCACCGGGAACGGCTCCGGCTCGAGCCGGCTGAGCAGCCCCACGCTGGCTACGGCGGTAATGCCGATCGTCAGGCCGCTGAGCCACCGGACGGCATCGCCGGGGTGAGTCGAGAGCACGACGACGGTAAATAGGCCGAGGTAGGCGAGCACCCGCACCAGTTCGGCGAACGCCCGCCCGTCGTCGCTGGCCCAGAGCATCGATACTCCGGCCAGTGCCGCGAACAGCGCAAGAGCGCTCCCGGCGACCAATCCGGGGCGCGGGATCGGAGCGCGCGGCCAGAGCCCGAACCCGAGTCCGATGATTACCATCCACCAGAGTCCGACCGCCATTCCCGCGCGGATTTCGGGGTCATAGCCACCGCCCGCGAACGCCAGGCCAGTAAAGGCGGCGGCCACTACTGCCGAAACAATGGGCGCAAGACCGTGTTTCTGTTCGCTAGTGTCCTCCGCCCACGAATCGCCAGGAGTCGACCCTTGACCGCCGTCCGAGATCTGCTCGAGAGTTTTCACTCGCCCAAGGATAGGCAGCCGCGCCTGATCGGCCCGATGTTGATCGCCCTGCTGGCGATGGCGATCGCACCGGCCGCCGCGTTCGCCGGCGCGGCCGAAGACAACTACGTCCCCTCCCCGGAGAGCGGTGGCGGTGACGGTGGCGGTGGCGGAGGCGGCAACGACGGTCCCTCCCTGACCGCGGATGACTTCGCCGTTCAGGAGCCGGCCGAGGAGCCCGCCGCCCAGTCGACGCCCGCGGCGCCGGTCGCGCCGGTCGCGCCGGTCGGACCGGCCG
>JACCVG010000188.1 GCA_013698335.1 Thermoleophilaceae bacterium | reverse complement strand
AACCACACCACCCGGACGACCTTGCCATCCCGGATCGTCCAGACCCCGGCTCGCTGAGCGTTCACTCGAAGCCCGCTAGCCCGTCCAAGCCCTCGACGCGCCACGACCGAGATCACGTGCTCATCGGCATCAATGAGTTCCTCACATTCGTCTTGGGCCCTCTCCCACGCTTCGTCCCAGTCCTGATGAAATCGTCGCATGCCCTCGTGACCACGGGCAAGGCCGGAGCCTATGAGGCGCGTCTCGGGGAGTCGAGTGGCATCCAACTCGACCTCCTCGTCATAGAGCGCAAGGACCGCTGCCGAGTCACCGCGTGCGACGGCCTCATATACCTGCCGCACAATCTCCACGTTCTCCTGAGACATCGCCTAGTCCGTCCGGTCCACGGCTTCGAGGGCTTCGGCTTCGCTCTGAAAGCTGCCCCACCAGAAGCATTTTCCGCCCCGCCATCGGGCTACCTGCCAGCCCGTGGTCTCCATCGGCATGTCGCTTCCCGCTCCGTGGCCGTGTCCACGGAACCTGCCGAGGGTCACGTCTCCAAGGTCGCGAAGCTCTCGAACCTCGATCCGCCAGTCGGGAAAAGCGTCAACCAAGTCATCCAACCAGGCACGCATTCCCTGATGACCCTGGTAGCTGCCCTCCATTGCGGTCAGCCGCCCAACCCCGAGGACGTCGTCGTCCGTGAGGGCAAGCAAGGCGGCGTCGTCGCGAGCGTTGAAGGCGTCCATCGATTCCTGATGGCGGGCCACGTTCTCCTGAGACATCCTCCGCGCAGTATCGCGCCTGGCGATCCCGCGAAAAAACTTCGCTAGGGCGCGCATACATACTTCGCAGGTCAAGAATCAGGCGCTCGGCTACTCCGGCAGGCCCACGGCCTCGAGGGCTTCCTCTCGGCTGGGATAGACGCGCGCTCGAGAACCTTGCCCTGGTTATTCGGGAGCGCCATCTCGACCCAACCCTGGGGTGATGAAACCGGTGCCTCCGGGCGACGGCGAACTCGATGGCGACTGGTCCGGGGGAGAGCTCAAGCTCGACTTCCGGAACCAAGAGATCATCTACCTCCAGTCCCGCTCCCCGGGCAGAAAGAGTGCATGGGGAGGGTTGGAACGGGCTCGCCGCGAGCCGCGCTCGTCGGGATCGCATCGACCGTCTAGACTCCGGCGCCGATGGCCAGTCGAAAGGAAGAGAAGGATCGGCTGCGAGCCGAGCGTGAGGCTCGCGAGCGCGCCGCCGAGTCCGCGGCCCAGCGTAAGAAGCTCGTCGGCTACGGGCTCGGTGCAATTCTCGCGATCGCAGCCGTGGTCGCGGTCGTCTTTGTGCTGATCGGTGGCGGCGACGACGGCCAGGGGCCGCCGGCCGGAGGCGAGGACGGTCCGGTCGTGGCAACACCCTCGACGCGTACGATCCCGGCGCCGAACCCCGATCTCGTCAGCGACCTCGAGGCCGCCGCCGAAGCCGCGAACTGCACGCTCGCGAGCAATCCGGAGGAAGGCAACGACCACATCGAGCCCGAAGTCGATGTGACCTACACGGCCAACCCCCCGACGTCCGGCGATCACCTCCCGGTCCCGGCCGAGGACGGCGCCTACACGACCGCGCCCGACACCCGCTCCCTGGTTCACACCCTCGAGCACGGTCGGGTCGTCATGCAGTACTCCCCCGACGCGCCGGCCGAAGTGAGCGACCAGCTCCAAGCCCTCTTCGACGAGGACCCCTACCACATGGTGCTCGTACCGAACCAGACCGACATGCCCTACGAGGCCGCCGCCACGATGTGGAACGAGTCGATCGGCTGCGAGCAGATGAACGACGAAGTCTTCGATGCCCTCCGGGCCTTCCGGGATCAATTCCGGGATACGGGTCCGGAAAACGTCCCTTAGCCGACGGCTAGGCTCCACCGGTGATCGATCTCGCAGCGATCCTCGCCGGGATCGGCGCGGCCGCGGCGCTGCTCGCGCGCTCGCCCCGTGAGCTGAACCTCGGTCTCGCGCTGACGCTCGCCGGAGCGGCGTGGCTCGCGGCCTCCACGCTCAGCGGCGACGCGCTCCCGAGGATCTCGCCGGTCCTGATCGTCCTGCTGGCAGTTGGGCTGACCGGTCTGGCGGTGGCCACCTGGGCGCTCGTTCGTTGGCCGGTCGCGATCCTGCCGGCCTTGCTATTCGCCGCACCGTTGAGGCTGCCGATCGCCGCCGACCCTTCGAGCCCGCTGCTGTTCGAGTTCGTCCAGGGGGGCGGGGTCGGCAGGCTCTACCCGCTCTACGCGATGCTCGCCCCCGCCCTCTGTGCGACGCTCTGGCGGGCTAATCGGCGAACAGTCCCGTTCGCCGCGCTCCCGAGGCCGATTACCTGGCCTGCCGCCGGATTGCTCGCCCTCGCGACGTTCTCGATCATCTGGACCTTCGAGCCCGTAGCGACGGCCGACCTCCTGATCTTCTTCTGGCTGCCCTTCGTCCTGCTGTTCACCGTCGCGGCGCGCACGCCACTCGACGGCCGCTCGGAACAGGCGCTCGCCACGATCCTGATCGCGACCGCAACGGTGGTCGCCGTCCTCGGCGTGTGGCAGGCGATCAGCCAGGATCTCCTCTTCTACACCGAGCAGCTGGCCGTTGTGAACGAGCGCGGTCCACTGTTCCGGGTAACGGGCATCTTCCAGGATCCGAGCCACTTCGGCCGCTATCTGACGATCGCGATCGTCCTGGTCTTCGTCGTCCTGTGGCTCGACCGGCTGCGGCTCGCCTGGGGCGCGGTCTTGATCGCGCTGCTCGGCGCCGGGCTGCTCTTCTCTTACTCGCAGTCGAGCATGGTCGCCTTGGTGGTCGCAGTACTCGCGGCGACCCTGATGCTCGGTGACAGGGCTGCGAGGCGGCTCGCGACGGCGGCCTGCGCGACCGCCGTGCTGGCAGGGATCGGCCTCGCGGTCGCTTTCGCGCTCGCCGACGAGCAGGGCCTCGCCGACCAGAGTCGCTCCCGCTATCGCTTGGTGGCCGACACCGCCGCGGTGGCCCTCGACCATCCGGTGATCGGGGTCGGCCTGGGCGCTCAGCCGGCCGTCACCCAGACAGAGCAGGACCCCGGGCTGAGCGAGGACCGCAACGTCTCACACACGACTCCGCTGACCGTCGCGGCTGAGCTCGGGGTGCTCGGACTGGGGTTCTACCTCACCCTGCTCGCAGGCACCGTCGTTGTGGTGCGGCGGCTCCTGCGCGAGCGGCGAGGACTCGGGGCCGCGCTCGGCGCGGCGTTGCTCGTGCTGCTCGTCCACTCTTTCCTCTACGCGGGGTTCTTCGACAACCCACTTGTCTGGGGGGCGCTGGGGCTGACCGCCGGCGCCGCGTCGAGGCTGCGTGCCGATCGCCGGCCGGCTTCCAGGACGGGCGTGCCGGCATGACCGGGTACGCGCCGATCGCCGCCATCGTCGCGGCGCTCGGGATCACGCTGTTGCTCAACTTCGGAAGGCGCTCGGCGCGGCTCGGCGGGGTCGTCCTCGTCCTGGCCGGAGCCGCCCCACTGGTAGTCGGCCGCTTCCCCGGCGTGGTCGACGCGAGCAATATCTCGCCGCTGCTCGCCGCTGCCGCCCTGGTCGCGACCCTGCTCACGGGTGCGCTCGCGGTGGCGTTCGTCCGCTTGCCTTGGCTCGCCGTCCTGCTCGGACTACTGGCGGGGCTTCGGATTCCGCTCAACCTTGCCGACCCGAGCCCGACCAACCATCTCGTCCCACTGTGGCTCGTCGTGATCGCCGGGCTGCTCGCCCTGCTCTGGCGCAGCCGGCGCGATGGCTGGCCCGCGCCTCGGCTCGGGCCGATCGGGTGGGCGCTGAGCGCCTGGGTGCTGCTCGCCGCGATCAGCCTCGCGTGGAGCAGCGGACAGGACCAGGGGGCTTACACCTTTGTCGCCTTCTACGCGTCGTTCGGATCGCTCGTGGCGATCGTCGGATCGCTCGACCCGCGCGAGGGCCTCCCGCGGGCGGCGGTCACCACCCAGGTCGTCCTGATGGTCCTGCTCGCGCTCGTCGCCGTCTACCAGGTGACGGCCGGCCACCTGTTCTGGAACCCCGAGCTGATCGACGGCAACATGCGGCTCGGCTACGTCCGGGCGAACTCGCTCTTCTGGGATGCCAGCGCCCTCGGGCGATTCGAGGGTTTGGCGCTGATCGTCATCGTCGGCCTGCTGGCGCTCTCGCGCAGGCGGTGGAACGTCGGGGCAGCCGCCGTCCTCTGCGCGATCGGCTTCACCGGCCTCGTGCTCTCCTACTCGCGCTCAGGCCTCGTGATGGTGGTCGCCGGCGTGGTGCTGGTCGCGCTCGTCTGGCGGCCGCGGCTCGCCGTATTGCTCGCCGGCACGGCAGTCGTCGGGATCCTCGCCGCGGCGGCGCTCACGATCGCCGGAACGGCCGACCTCGAGCGGTTGACCTCCGGACGGGTCTCGATCGCCGCCGAGGGACTCGGGGCGTTCGAGTCGGCGCCACTGATCGGAGTCGGGCTCGGCGGCTACCCCTCTTCCCACACCGTCGTGCTGGGGATCGCCGCGGAGCTCGGGGTACTCGGCCTGGTCACCTTCCTGACGCTGCTGGCGACGATCGCCCTGGCTGTCCTACGACCCGCCGATCCCGGCAGCGACCGGACCTTCCGGCTGGTCGCGGCGATCGCTCTCGCCGCCCTGTTGACCCACTCGATGCTCGACTCCGGGTTGTTCGACGACGCCGCGACGTGGGTCCTGATCGCCATCCTCGGCGTGCTCGCCGCCCCGTCGGCTATCCCTCGGGGCGCAGCGCCTGCACCTGAACCGGCGCCTGGAACGTGATCGTGCGTGGCGGCTCGCCCAGCCGGATCTGCAGCCGGTAATCGCCTGGCGCGACCGGCTCCCCCGTGTCGTCGGCGCCGTCCCACTCGAGCCGCGTTCGGCCGGCCGCGATGTCGAGACCGTCCTCGAGCTCGCGGACGACCGCGTCCTGATCGTCAACCATCTCGGCGTCGATAGTCGCCGGAGCTCGCACCAGCACGACGAGGCGAGCCCGCGAACGGCCTGGCTCCAGCGTCGGTGAGATCTTCACCGCGCGCGCCAACGGGCGATCCTGCTTGAGCGCCTGGGTCCGCGCGAACGCGACCGCGCAGCCGGCGATCAGGGCCACCATCAGCGCGGTGATCCCGAGGCTCCGACCGCGCGGCACTGGCTAGCGCCCCGACTTCACTGGGTCTGGTCGGCGCCGACGATCACTACGACCTCGGCGTTGCCGCCGACCGTCTCGGTCTGCGGATCGATCGGAGCGACCTCGCTGATGTTGAGCTCCTTGGCGACGGCGCGCGCGGCAGGCTCATTGTCGACTGTGAACATGACGACCGACTGGGCGGCGCTCGCAGAGTCGGCGTCGCCGACGTTGCCCTTGCGGAAGCCGGCTGCCTCGATCGTGTCACCGGTCGAGGCAGCAAGCCCCGGCACCTGGGTCCCGTTCAGAACTGAGACGGTGATCTGCGAGGGGTCAAGCGGACCGCCCTCGGCTTCAGAATCCGGGTTGCCATTCGTGTCCTTATCGCCCCCTGGCGCCCCGAGCTCGCTGGTCGTCCGCGGCGGCTCGACCGGCTCGGCGTCGCGACTTGAGCCGAGGCTCGTGATCCCGAAGATCACCGCGCCACCGACGATCAGCACGCCGGCGACGAGCAGCACGAGCATCCGCGGCTCCATCCGGGCGTACCAGGGCGGGGACGGCGGCGGAGCCATCGGCTGACGCGGCACGACGCGGGACGGCGGCCGGCTCGGCGGCAGCGGGCGCGGAGGTGGCGGACCTCCTGCAGGCGGAGGG
>JACCVG010000179.1 GCA_013698335.1 Thermoleophilaceae bacterium | reverse complement strand
GGGCCAGCGCGCGCTCGAGGCGAGCGACGCGGAGGCCGTCCTGCCGGCACGAGTCGATCCTTCAGACTTCGAGGCGCTCTACCGCCGCGACCCGGATCCCTGGAACTTCGGGACTAGCCCTTACGAGCTCGGCAAGTACGACGAGACGATCGACGCGCTCGCGGGCGAGCGGTTCCCGCGGGCCCTCGAGCTCGGCTGCTCAATCGGCGTGCTGACCGCGGCGCTAGCCCCGGCGACCGAACAGCTGGTCGCGATCGACTCCTCGCCGACCGCGGTCGCCGCGGCGCGCGAGCGGCTCGGCGGGAGCCCCGGCGTAACGCTGCTAGAAGCGACCCTTCCCGAGGAGCTGCCCGCGGGACCGTGGAACCTGATCGTCGCCTCGGAGATCCTCTACTACTTCGACGCGGGGCTTCTCGAGGCGGTACTCGAAGCGCTCGAGCGCGAGCTGGTCGCAGGCGGCACCCTGCTGGCCGTCCACTACACCGACGAGGCTCCGGACCATCGGCTCTCGGGTGACGCCGTCCACGCGGCCTTACTTCGCCGGAGCGCGCTGCGCCACGTCGGCGGCCAGCGTCACCGCGGCTACCGTATCGATCGCTTCGAGCGCCGGTGAGGCCGACAGTCGGGGTCGTCGTTCCCGCGCGCAACGAGGAAGCCAGGATCGGCGCCTGCCTCGAGGCGCTGGCAGCGCAGCGAGACGTCGATCTCGCGCGCATGCTGGTGGTTCTCGTCCTCGATGACTGCACCGATGGAACCCGTGCAATGTCGTTGGCCGTGGCCGCTCGCCGGCCGGCACTTCGGCTGCGCCTGATCAACTGCTCGGGCAGGGGGGCCGGCCCCGCGCGGGCGCTCGGCATGCGACACGCCCGGGACGCGATCGACTCCGACGACCGATTTGCCCTGCTGCTGAGCACCGACGCCGACACCCGTGTCGGTCCCGCCTGGATCGCCAGCCAGATCGCCGCCGTCGGCAACGGCTCGCTCGCGATCGGTGGCCTGATCGACCTCGACCCGGACGAGGCTCGACGCCACCCGGCCGCGGTCGAGGCACGTGCGCGCCGAGCCCCAGGCCGATTGCTGGCGGTGCGCCGCCACACCGCCGGCGCCGAGCACCACCACTTCAGCGGGGCCTCGTTCGCGTTGACACCGGCGACCTATGACCGGATCGGTGGTCTGCCGGATCCCGAGGTATTGGAAGACGAGGCGCTGGAGCGACATCTGCGCGAGCGCGACGTTCCGATCTGTTATCTGCGCAGCGTCCAGGTGGTCACCTCTGCGCGGCTGGATGGAAGGGTGCGCGGCGCGGGATTGGCGCATGCGCTGCGTGCCGCAGTCGGGGATGGCTGACGAGCGAGCGATACTGGTCGTCGGTGGCGGCTCGGCGGGATTCGCCGCCGTCAATGGCTACCGCCCGCGCGCCTCAATCAGTAGACGTGTGTCCTCGTCATGGGCGCTGTCGGTTCCGCTGTGGACGTGTGAAACCAGCCGCCCCCGGGTAGGACACGGGACATGATCACGAGAAGGGCTGAGCCCGCGAATAACCGCGCAGGCGAGCGGCCGCCCGGGCAACCCGGCGAACCGCCGCCGGCCGACGGCGAGCCCGTAGGCGACTAAGCGATGCGGCGGCGATAGCTGCGGGCCGTGGAGGCACGGCTCCGGGCGCCCTGACGCGTCCGCTCGGGATCGCGGGCGGCCGCCCTCAGACGCGGCGGATCCGATCGAGTTCGGACATCGCCCGGTCGATCTGGCGGTCGATCTGGGCGGGATCGTCGCAGGGCTCGATCGCCTCGCTGAGGACCTCTGGAGACTCGAGCGGGGCGCGCACGGTGTGGTCGGCATCCGGCCGCTCGGCCTGGATAGACGCTACCTGGGTCACGACAACTCCTTCCTTGGAAGTCATTTCATTCCGCTCCATACCCGGTCGCCCGAGCGCCCAATCGCGACTCTGCAGCGGCCCATTTCACCGGAAACAAACGCGGCATCCGAACTGCCCGCGATCTCGATCATCTGAAGTCGGGGCGCCCGGATTTGAACCGGGGACCTCCTGCTCCCAAAGCAGGCGCGCTACCAAGCTGCGCCACGCCCCGTCCGAGCGAGTGTAGACACCCTCACATCCGGTCCGAAGTGCGCCTGGAGACTGACGGGAGGGCCGAGTGGCTAACGTCCTGCCGCGATGGCCGAGATCCAGCCGCTGCGCGCGCTCCACTACTCGCTCGACGCGGTTGAGTCGCTCGATGCCGTCGCCGCGCCGCCCTACGACGTGATCGACGCTGCGATGCGCGCCGAGCTCGCCGGCCGAAGCCCGTTCAACGTCGTCGAGCTCGACCTCCCCTCCGACGACGCCGGCGATCCTTACGAGCGCGCCGGCGCGCTCTTCGAGACCTGGCGCCGCGAGAACATCATCGTGCGCGACCGCGAGCCGTCGATCTGGGCGCTGACCCAGGACTACACCGTCCCGGGCACCGACCGACAGGTGACTCGCCACGGCTTCTTCGCGCGCGTGCGCGTGGCCGACTACGGGGCGGGGACGATCCGTCCCCACGAGCGCACTCAACCCGGACCCAAGGAGGACCGCCTGCGGCTGACCCGCGCGACGCGCGCCAATCTCTCGCCGATCTTCAGCCTGTTCCCCGATCCCGAAAACGCTGCCTGGGCCGCGATCGAGCCCCACACCTCCGTGCAGCCGTTCGGTACCGTCACCGACAAGGGCGGGGCGCTCAACAAGCTCTGGAGGATCGAGAGCCCGGACACGATCGCCGCGGTCCAGTCCGCGCTCGCCGACGCCGAGCTGCTGATCGCCGACGGCCATCACCGCTACGAGACGGCGCGCACCTATGCGGCCGAGGTCGGCGGTGAGGGAGAGCACGATTACGTCCTGATGTTCCTCTGCTCGCTCTCGGATCCCGGGCTGACCGTATTGCCGACGCACCGGCTGCTGACGAACGTCAAGGATTCGTCCGGCCAGCAGGCCCTGCGCGACGCGATCAAGCGCGACTTCGAGATCACCGAGATCAGTGCTGACGAGCTCGAGCCGCCCGCCGACGCCCCCGGAGTGAGCGTCGGCTACATGGACTCCTTCCACAAGCAGCCCTATCGGCTGACGCTGCGTGACCAGGCGATCGCCGACGCCGCGATGCCCGACCGGCCCGAGCCCTACCGCCGTCTCGATACGGCCGTGCTCGAGACGCTGCTGCTCGGTGGGGCGCTCGGGATGAGCGTCGAGGACATCGCCGCGAAGCACGGGCTCGCCTACTCGAAGAACTTCGCCGACGCGCTCGACGCGGTCGAGAGCGGCCGCTGCGACGCCGCATTCTTCATGCGTGGAACGCCGATTGAACAAGTCATCGAGGTTGCCGAAGCCGGCCAGTCGATGCCCCCCAAGTCGACCTACTTCTTCCCCAAGATCCCAACCGGGCTGATCTTCAACTCGCTCGAGTGAGGCGCGCCCGCGCCGATAGGATCCGCCGTCGTGGTCAAGATCTACACGCGCAAGGGCGATGACGGCACGACCGGCCTCTGGTACGGCGGGCGCGTCTCTAAGTCGGACTTGCGCCCGGCGGCTTACGGAGCGATCGACGAGGCCGGCGCGGCGCTCGGGATGTGCCGCGCGGCGGCGACCGAGGAGCCCGAGCTCGCCGTCGACATCCTCGCCCTCCAGCAGGAGTTGTTCGTCGCCGCCGCCGAGCTGGCGACGGCTCCGGAGGCGGCGGGGCGGCTCGAAGCCGGAGTCTCGAAGGTGACCCGGGAGATGGTCGATGACCTCGAGCGCGTGATCGACAGGTACATGGACCGCGTGGCGCTGCCACCGAAGTTCGTGATCGCCGGGGGCAGCGAGCTCTCGGCGCGCCTCGATGTCGCACGCACCGCGATCCGCCGGGCCGAGCGTGGTGTCGTGGAACTCAAGCTGGCCGGCGAGCTCGACGACGACACGGTGCTGGAGTATCTGAACCGCGCCTCCGACGCAGCGTTCGCGATGGCCCGCTACGCCGATGAAGACAACCCCGAACTGTTCGAAGGAAGAAAGAAATGAAGGCAACAGCCCGCCGTGTCGGAGATTCGCTCAAGCACGAGATCGAGGTCGGGGGCCACCGGCTGGTCGCCGATGAGCCATCCCAGGTCGGCGGGACGGACGCCGGGCCGAGCCCACAACATCTGCTCGCCGCGAGCCTCGCTTCCTGCACGGCGGTCACGGTCGAGATGTACGCCCGCCGTAAAGGCTGGGACATCGGCGAGCTGACCGTCGACGTCGACTACGAGCCGGCTCAGCGCGGCTCGCCCACCCGTTTCAGGATGAACGTCAACCTGCCCTCCCACCTCGATCCCGAGCAGCAGGAACGGCTGATGCAGATCGCCGCGCGCTGTCCGGTGCACCGCACGCTCGAGGGCGAGGTCATGTTCGACGAGCAGTTGAACGCCGATTAGCGAGACAGTGAGTCCCATGCTCGCCGAGCGGCTGGCGAGCTCCCTGCTGACGCCTGAGGCGGCTGCCGCGATGGATGCGCATGGCAACGTCGAGGCCGCCGTGCTCGTGCCCCTCTTCGAGCGCAACGGCGAGCTGCACGCCGTCTTTACGCGACGGCGCTCCGACATGCGCCGTCACGCGGGCGAGATCTCGTTTCCCGGCGGCCGCCGTGACTTTCCGGCCGAGGACCTCGGAGAAACAGCCCTGCGCGAGACAGAGGAGGAGATCGGCCTCGGCCGCGAGCTCGTTGAGATCGTCGGCGCGCTCCCCCCCACTCCGACCTTCGTCACCGGCTACCGGATCAACCCGTTCGTAGGTCTGATCGCCGACGGCTCGCGCTGGGTGCCGCAGCCGACCGAGGTCGAGGAAGTGCTGGAACTCTCGCTGGCGGCATTGTCACGGGGGTTCGAGCTCCGCCGGCTGGTTCGGCGCGGAGTGCCCTTCAAGACGGCCACCTACACGGTCGGCGATGCTTTCGTCTGGGGCGCGACCGCGCGTATCCTCGGCCATCTTCTCGAGCGGATTGGCCCGCTCGGTGTAATCGAAGCCCGCGATGGAGAGACTGACTTCGGCGATGACTGAGCAAGACTTCGATGTGATCGTGATCGGCGCCGGCCCGGCGGGCGAGGAGTGCGCGGGCCGCCTGGCCGAGAAGGACATGTCCGTGGCGCTCGTCGAGCGCGAGCTCGTGGGCGGTGAATGCTCCTACTACGCGTGCATGCCCTCGAAAGCCCTGCTGCGCCCAGCCGAGGCGATCGACGAGGCGCTGCGGGTGCCGGGCGCCGCCGAGGCCGTGAACGGCGACCTGGACGTGGGCGCCGTCCTGCGGCGGCGGGACGAGGTCATCCACGACCTCGACGACGCGGCCCAACTGCCCTGGCTCGAGGAACGCGGTGTCGAACTCAGGCGCGGCGCGGCGCGACTCGACGGCGAACGCCGGGTCCGGGTCGCAGACGAGCTGCTCACGGC
>JACCVG010000140.1 GCA_013698335.1 Thermoleophilaceae bacterium | reverse complement strand
CACTGCGGCCCTCGCCCCCGGCCTGAACGATCCCGCCGAGACCGGCCACGCCGCGGAAACGATCGCGAGCGCGCTCGCCGCCGGTGATCTCTCCGCCCTGGTCCTGCTCCAGGCCGACCCGCTCGCGACCCACCCCGACCGCGGTGGCTGGCTGGCGGCGCTCGAGCGCGCCGGCCTCGTGATCGCGTTCGCCGACTTCCTCGACGAGGGCCTCGCCGAACACGCCGACGTCGTCTTCCCCGCCGAGGTCTACGCCGAGAAGGAAGGCACCGTCACGCACCCCGACGGCCGCCTCCAGCGCGTCCGCCAGGCCGTCAAGCGACCGGGCGAGGTCCGCCCCCAGGCGCTCGTTCTCGCCGAGCTCGCCGCGCGGATCGAAGGTTGCCGCAACGAGCTGATCTCGACCACGATGGTGACCGCAGCGATCACCGAGGCCGTCGGGATCTACGCCGGGCTGACGCTCGCCGAGATCGGTGGCCGGGGCGTCCGCTGGCAAGACCGCAACCCGGACGCGCTGCCGGACTCGGGCCTCGAGCCGGTCGTCCCCGGAACCCCGCCGCGCCGGCCCGAGGGGCTCGCGCTCGGCACGGTGCGCTCGCTCTGGACCGGCCGCGAGACCCGCCACGCGCCCGCGCTGCGCTTCCTCGCACCCCACCAGCGCGCCGAGCTGTCGGTGGCCGACGGAGAGCGGCTCGGCGTCCGCTCCGGCGACGAGGTCGAGGTCGGGATCAACGGGACGCGCGTGCGCGCGACGGTTGCGCTGCGCTCGGGCCTGAGGCCAGGCGCCGTGTTCCTGATCGAGGGGACCGACGAGCACAACGCGAACGTCCTGACGAATGGCTCACCGCGCGTCGTGGAAGTGCGCAAGCTTTGACCTCCGCCGACGTCCTCCTCCAGGCCACCCCGGCTCCGCCCGCCGTCCTGATCCAGATCGCGACCTCGATCGTGATCTTCGCGGTCGTGATGATCATCGTCCCGCTGCTGACGGTCTTCGAGCGCAAGCTGCTCGGCCGCTTCCAGTCACGCTACGGCCCCAACCGGGTCGGCCCCTTCGGCCTTATGCAGCCGCTTGCCGACGTCGGCAAGCTCGTCTTCAAGGAGCACTCGACGCCCTCGACCGGCGTCGGCTGGCTGATGACGATCGCGCCGATGATCGCCGTCATCGCAGCGATCGGCACGATCGCGGTGATCCCCTTCGGGCCGGTCGGCGCCTGGGGTGACTTCGGCCTCTACGGGATCGACGTCTCGATCGGGTTGCTCTACTTCTTCGCGTTCGGCTCTTTCGCCTTCTACGCGCTGCTGCTCGGCGGCTGGGCGTCGGGCTCCAAGTACTCGTTCCTCGGCGCGATGCGCTCCGCCGCGCAGCTGATCTCCTACGAGGTCGCGATCGGCCTCTCGCTGCTCGGTGTCGTGATGACCGCCGGCTCTATGTCGCTGGTCGACATCGTCGAGGCCCAGAGCGGAACCTGGTTCGGCGGCGGCGGCTGGTTCATCGGCCCGCAGATCGTCGGCTTCCTGATCTTCCTGATCGCCGGTTTCGCCGAGACCGCCCGCGCGCCGTTCGACCTGCCCGAGGCCGACGCCGAGATCGTCGCGGGCTATAACACCGAGTTCGGCGGGATGCGCTTCGGCTCCTACTTCCTCGCCGAGTACATCGAGGTGCTGGTGATCTCGATCATCGCCGTGACGATTTTCTTCGGCGGCTGGCACGGGCCGGGCCCCGAATGGCTGGCGCCGATCTGGGTGCTCGTCAAGGCGTTCTTCTTCGTCTTCCTGTTCGTCTGGGTTCGGGCGACCCTGCCGCGGTTGCGCTATGACCAGTTGATGTCCTTCGGCTGGAAGATCCTACTGCCGCTCGCGACGCTCAACGTGATGGTGACCGCGGTCTTGGTGGTGCTGACATGACCGATGCGAAGGTCATCAAGTGGCCGCCCGACGACGACGTGATCGCCGTCCAGCGTGGCCCCGAGCCGGGCGGCTGGGGCGGCGCGTGGCGAGCATTCGCATCGACGTTCCGCGGGCTCGCCAACACGATGGCGCGGCTGCGCCAGGGTCCCGTGACGATCCAGTACCCCGAGGAGAAGACGGCCGTCTACCCGCGCTTTCGAGGCCGTCACAAGCTCCACGTCTTCGAGGACTCAGGCCTCGAGAAGTGCGTCGGCTGCTCGCTCTGCGCGGCGGCCTGCCCGGCCAAGTGCATCCGCGTGGTGGCCGCCGAGAACACGCCCGAGAACCAGGTCTCGGCCGGCGAGCGCTACGCCGCGACGTATGAGATCAACATGTCGCGCTGCATCTTCTGCGGCTACTGCGAGATCGCTTGTCCGTTCGACGCGATCACGATGGGCAACGACTACGAGCTCGCCGACTACGAGCGCTCCGACCTGATCTTCACGAAGGAGATGCTGCTGGCCGATTCGATCGAGCGCGCTCCGCTCAAGCGCGAGGGCGAGTAGACGGCGATGGCCGAAGTGCTGTTCTTCCTCGCCGCCGCGCTCGCGATCGGGACCGCCCTGGCAATCGTGCTCGTCCAGAACCCCTTCTACAGCGTGCTTGCGCTGATCCTCAACCTGATCGCGCTCGCGATCCTCTTCCTGCTGCTCAACGCCGAGTTCCTGGCCGCCGCGCAAGTGGTCGTCTACGCGGGTGCGGTGATGGTCCTCTACATCTTCGTCACCGCCTACGTCGGCGGATCGGACCAGCCGGTCATTCCCGAGGGCGGGGTGCTCCGCACGATCGCCCCGTTCTTCGCGGCGGCGATCTTCATCGAGCTCTCGATCGCGATCGTCGGCTCCGGCCTGACGATGCTCGACTCCTCCGGCGCCGAGATCAGCGCCGGCTTCGGCTCGCCCGCGCAGATCGGCGAGCTGCTGCTCTCCCGCTTCCTGGTCCCCTTCGAAGCGGCCTCCTACCTGCTGCTGATCACGGCCGTCGGCGCGATCGTGCTCGCCCAGCGCCGCCGCGGCCTCGAAGAGGCGGAGCTCTAACCGATGAGCATCACCTGGTTCGTCGTCCTCTCTGCCGTGCTGTTCGCGATCGGCCTGTTCGGCGTCATGACCCGCCGCAGCCCGCTCGTGATCCTGCTCTGCCTCGAGTTGATGCTGAACGCCGGCAACCTCGCCCTGATCGCCTTCGCGCGCGGCCACGGCAATGCCGACGGACAGGTCTTCGCGCTGATCGTAATGGTCGTCGCGGCCTGTGAGGTGGTCGTCGGGCTCGGCCTGATCGTCGCGATGTACCGCCGCCGGATGCCGATCGACGCCGATGCTGCGAGCGAGTTGAGGGGCTGATGTCGCCCGTCACTTACGGCTGGCTGGTGCTCGCCTTCCCGCTCGCCGGAACGATCCTGATCTCGCTGCTCTACAAGCGGCTGCCCGGTCGCAGCGCGGGCTGGATCGGCGCGGGCGCGATCCTCGGCGCCTTCCTGAGCGGGCTCGGCGCCCTCTCCCAGATGCTGGCCGTCGCCCCCGAGCAGCGGATCTTCGAGGGCAGCCTGTTCGCCTACGCGCGCACGCTCGGCGTTGACGTCGACCTCGGGATCCTCGTCGACCCGCTCTCGCTGCTGATGGTGCTGATCGTCAGCGGCGTCTCGTTCCTGATCCACGTCTATTCGATCGCTTACCTGACCTCCGACGCGGGCTACTCGCGGTTCTTCGCCTATCTGAACTTCTTCGTCTTCTCGATGTTGCTGCTGGTGCTCGCCGGCAACTTCATCCTGCTGATCGTCGGCTGGGCCTTCGTCGGCGCCGCCTCCTACCTCCTGATCTCCTTCTGGTACCGCCGCGAGACGGCGACCAAGGCGGGGATCAAGGCGTTCGTGATCAACGTGATTGGCGACGTCGGCCTCGTGCTGGCCGCGTTCCTGCTGTTCTCGGAGACCGGCGCGCTCAGCTACGCGGAGGTCTTCGCCGCGGCGCCCGAAGTCTTCTCCCCCAACGAGGGTGTGATCGTGATCGCCTGCCTGCTGATCCTCGTCGGCGCGTTCGCCAAGTCGGCCCAGGTCCCGCTCCACACCTGGCTGCCCGACGCCATGGAGGGCCCGACCCCGGTCTCGGCCCTGATCCACGCGGCGACGATGGTGACCGCCGGCGTCTACCTGATCGCACGCACCCACCCGCTGTTCGAGATCGCGACCGACGCCGCGGCCGTCGCGGCGATCATCGGCACCGCGACGCTGTTCATCGCGGCCACGATCGCGCTCGTGATGACCGACCTCAAACGCGCGATCGCCTACTCGACGATGTCGCAGATCGGCTACATGGTGCTCGGCGTCTCAGCGTTCGCCTACGGCGCCGGGATGTTCCACCTGATGACCCACGCCTTCTTCAAGGCGCTGCTGTTCATGAGCGCCGGATCGATCATCTCGGCGATGGGCGGCGAGCAGTCGCTCGATCGGATGGGCGGGCTGCGCAAGGCGATGCCGTTCACGTTCGTCGTCTTCACGATCGGCGCGCTGGCATTGGCCGGGTTCCCGCTGACCTCCGGGTTCTTCTCCAAGGACGCGATCATCGACTTCACGCTGTACCGCGGCGGCCTCTACACGGTGCTCGCGATCTTCGCCTACGCCGCCGCTCTGATGACCGCGATCTACTCCTTCCGCCTCGTCTTCCGCGTCTTCTTCGGCAAGAAGTGTCCCGAGGCCGAGGAGCTCGAGGCGGGTCACCTCCACCACGCCGACCCGGTCAACCCCGCTACCGGCGAGCCCGAGGGCACCGACGTCGGCTTCCCCGGCGAGGAGCACCACATCGCCGAGCGCGACTGGCCGATGAAGATCGGGATGGCGCCGCTCGCGCTGCTCGCGCTGGTCGCCGGTGCGCTCCAGATCCCCGGCGTCACCGAGGCCGTCACCCATTTCCTCGAGCCGACGTTCGCTGGATCCGAGTACCTCGAGGCCCACCCGACCGTCGCCGAGGAGTGGCGCGGGCTGGCGATCGGCGGGACGATCGCGGTGATCGGGATCGGGATCGCCTTCTTCCTATACATCCGCCGCCCTCAGATCACGCCCGCGCTCCAGGCCCGGTTCGGTGCGCTGCACTCCTTCCTCGCCCACAAGTGGTACTTCGACGAGCTGATCGACGCATGCGTAGTCCGGCCGACGGCCGCGTTCGGCCGCTTCGGCCGCAACGTCGTCGAGTCCCAGCTGGTCCAGGGCGTCCTCGTCGGCGGCGCGACCAGCGTCGTGCGGGTCGGCACCTCGACGGTCCGCACGCTCCAGTCCGGTTACCTGCGCGCCTATGCAGCGCTGTTGCTGATCGGCATGTGCGGGCTCGCCCTCTACTTCCTGACCGTGTCGAGCTGACCTGATGACCATCCACCTCAGCATCGTCATCTTCCTGCCGCTCGCCGCGGCGCTGATCGGCGTCCTGCTCGGTGGCCGCGCGGTTCGCTGGGCCGCGGTGCTCGGCTCGCTCGGGGTGCTCGGCTACGCCGTCGCGATGCTGATCGACTTCGATTCGAGCAGCGGCGCCCTGCAGTACGTCACCGACGACGCCTGGATCCCGCAGCTCGGCATCCGCTGGTCGCTCGGCCTCGACGGCCTCAACCTGCTGCTGGTCGCGCTGACCGCACTGCTCTGGTTCGCCGCGACCGTCGGCGCCGCGTTCCTCGGCGTGACGCGGATCGAGGAGCGGCCGAAGCTGTTCTTCTTCCAGCTCGCGCTCGCCCAGAGCGCCGTGCTCGGCGCTTTCCTAGCCCAGGACCTCGCCGTCTTCGTCTTCTTCTTCGACCTGATGCTGGTGCCGTTCTACTTCCTGATCGGCGCCTGGGGCCGCGGGGAGCGGGTCGCCGCGACGACCAAGCTCGTGATCTACACGCTCGTCGGCTCGCTGCTGATGCTCGCCGGGGCGATCGCACTCGGTGTGCTGTCGACTCCGAGCGGCGGGCAGATCAGCTTCTCGCTCGCCGAGCTCGCGCAGCGGCCGCTGCCGGAGGGCACCCAGCTCTGGATCTTCGTCCTGTTCGCGCTCGCATTCCTCGTCAAGATGCCCGCCTTCCCGCTGCACGGCTGGATGCCCGACGGCTACCGCGCGGCCCCGCTCGCGGTGCTGATCGTCTTCTCGGCGGTCGTCTCGAAGGTCGCGGCCTACGGCTTCCTGAGGATCGTCCTGCCGACGATGCCCGAGGCGGCGCTCCACTTCCAGGACCTGATGCTGATCCTCGCGGTGCTGTCGATCGTCTACGGCTCGGCGCTCGCGTTCAGCTCGGACGACACGCGGCTCGTACTCGGCTACTCCTCGGTCGCCCAGCTCGGCTTTATCACGCTCGGGATCTTCTCGCTGACCGACCTCGGCGCGCAGGGCGCACTGATGCAGATGGTCAACCACGGCCTCGTGGTCGCAGCGCTGTTCCTGATCGTCGGCCTGCTCGCCGCACGCGCCGGCGGTTCGGAGTCGCTCGATGACATGGGCGGCATCGCCTCGCGCGCCCCGGTGCTCGCGGCTCTCTTCCTGATCGCTTCACTGGCCTCCCTCGCGATGCCGGGATCGCCGAACTTCGTCGGCGAGCTGCTGATCCTCTTCGGGACGCTCGAGTCCCAGATCGTCTTCGGTGTGCTCGCCTGCAGCGGCGTCGCGATGGCCGCCGTCTACATGATCCGCATGTACCAGCGCGCGATGCACAACGGGATCGGCGCGGGCGTTGAGTCGCGCGAGATCTGCCGCGGCGAGCTCGCGCTGCTCGCGCCGCTGGTGGCGGTGATCATCGCGCTCGGGATCTACCCGCAGTTCGCGCTCGGCCGCAGCGAGGCGACGGTGCTCGGCAAGGTCGCCGCCGTCGAGCAGCTGCGCGTGCCGGTCAGCGGCGGAGTTATCCTGCCCGGTGCGCAGATCCCCGAGGGCGTGCCGGGAACCCCGGGCGCGCCGCTCGGCCCCCAGGACCCGGCGAGAGAGCCGACGGCCCCTTAGTGAAGGCGCCCACGATCGACTACCTGGCGTTCGCGCCGATCCTCGCCACGCTCGGCGGATCGCTGTTGGTGATCGCCTTCGCGCTCGCGCGGGCCTCGTTCGTCCAACGGGTCGTGCTGCCCGGCCTCGCGCTCGTCTCGATCGCCGTCGCCGCCGCGTTCGCGGTGATCACCTGGGAGACCGGCGACCAAACGACGATCATCGAGGGCGCGCTCGCGGTCGATGCGCTCGCGCTCGGCTTCTCGCTGCTCGTTTACGCGGCGGGCATCGGCGCGATCGCGCTCTCGCTGCGCTCGGAGATCGCCCGCGACGCCGGCCGCGGCGAGTACTACGCGCTGCTGCTCGCCTCGATCACAGGCATGACGATCCTGGTCGCCGCCGAGAACCTCGTCACGCTGTTCGTCGGCTTCGAGCTGCTGTCGATCCCGCTGTATGTGATGTGCGCCGCCGCCGTGCGCGATGAGCGCTCGCTCGAGTCGGGGCTGAAGTACCTGATCGTCGGCTCGGTCGGCTCGGCGACGCTGCTCTACGGCCTCGCGATGATCTACGGAGCGACCGGCTCGACCGACTTCGCCGGAATCTCGGCGGCGATCGGTACCGGCGTCGACGCGACCGACCCGCTGCTGCTCTCCGGGATCGCGCTCGCGATCACCGGCCTGGCCTTCAAGGCCTCGGTCGCGCCCTTCCACCAGTGGACGCCCGACGTCTACGAGGGCGCGCCGACACCGGTCACGGCCTTCATGGCGGTCGCGACCAAAATCGCGGCCTTCGGCGTGATCCTGCGCCTGTTCGACGACGCCCTGCTCTCGACTCAGCTCCAGTGGGGTCCCGCACTGGCGGCGCTCTGCTGGGTCACGATCATCGTCGGCAACGTCGGCGCGATCGGTCAGTCCTCGCTCAAGCGGATGCTCGCCTGGTCGGGGGTCGCCCAAGCCGGCTACCTGCTCGCGGGGATCGTCGTCGGCACCCGCCTCGGTGCCGAGGCCGTCTTCTTCTACCTCGCCGTCTACCTGCTGATGAACATCGCGGCGTTCGCGGTCGTGATCGCCCGCGAACGGGTCTCCGAGCACGGCGATGGGCTGCGCTCGCTCGAGCGGCTCGGCGAGGCCAGCCCGTGGCTCGCGTGGCCGATGACGATCGCGATGCTCGGGCTCGCCGGGTTCCCGCTGACGGCCGGCTTCTTCGGCAAGTTCCAACTGATCAACGCGACTGTCAGCGGCAGCTACGAGTCGCTCGCGATCGCGATCGTGATCGGTTCGATGATCTCGCTCGCCTATTACCTGCGCGTGATCGCGGTGATGTGGATGAGCCCGCGCGAGATCGAGATCCCGGCCGCCCCCGGCCGTGCCTCGCGCAAGGTCCGCCCCGCGGAGGGTTGGTCGCCCGAGGCCGGCGCGGCCGCCCAGCCCGAGGTCACCGCCGTCGCGGTCCTCTGCGCGGTGCTAGTCCTGGCGATCGGCATCTTCCCGGACCCCTTGTTCGACGTCGCTCGCGATGTCGGCAGCTCGCTCGCCGGCTTTCTCTAGGAGCGGGTTAGGATCACCCCGGTGAGTGTCCGGGTGAACGGGGTCGAGGAGATGCGCGCGCTGATCGGCCGCGAGGTCGGCCCGAGCGAGTGGCGGACCGTTACCCAGTTCGACATCGATCGCTTCGCGGAGCTCTCCGGCGATGACCAGTGGATCCATTGTGATGTCGAGCGCGCCAAGGCCGAGAGCCCCTACGGGACGACGATCGCCCACGGCAACCTAACCCTGTCGGCGATCGACGGGCTGCGGCTCGAGCTGTTCGAGGCCTCCGGGTTCGTGCTCGGCGTCAACTACGGCTGGAACAAGGTCCGCTTCCCGGCCGCGGTGCCGAGCGGCTCGCGGATCCGTGCGCGCGCCGAGCTGATCTCACTCGAGGAGCTCGACGGGGGCTGGTGGCAGGCCGTGACCCGCTTCTTCGTCGAGGTCGAGGGTTCGGATAAGCCGTGTTGCGTCGCCGACAGCGTCGGCCGGCTGCTGCCCGCGAGTTGACGGTCGCCCCGGACGGCGAGCCGCCCGCCCCGCTGACTAGACTCGCGCGCCACCCGATGGACTACCCAGTCGAGCAATTCAGCGAGTCCGAGCGCGAGGCGCTCGCGCCCCACTTCACCAACATCGACGCTCCGGTCTTCGCGCTCGTCAACCTGCCCGAGACCGTCAAGGGCGCGCTGTTCGCGCGCTACTCGCGCTACCCCGGCACGCTGCGACGGCTCTACCTCGAGGAGTTTGCGGGCGACATGGAGGGCGCCGCCGCGGCCGCCTTCGACGGCGCCGAGGGTGAGCGCGCCGCGGCTCTCTACAAGCGGATCTTCCTCGGCTACGGCGATGATTCGGTCGCGCAGCTCGGCGGCGTCCACATCGCCTGTGAGTGGGTCTCAAACGTCCTGACCAAGGTCCTCCAGCGCGGCCGGCTGGCCGCCTACCTCGAACAGTCGACCCGCTACATCGCCTACGACGGGCCGATGCCCGGTGGCGGCTACCGCTACTGGCGCGATCCCGAGCTCGGCCCCGAGTACGCGCGGACGATGGACCACCTGTTCGAGACCTACTCCGAGAGCCTGCCTCTGGTCGAGGCCTGGGCGGCGGAGCGCTTCCCGCGCGGCGACGAGCCCGAGGCCGCTCATGCCCGCTCGATCCGTGCCAAGGCACTCGACCTGCTGCGCGGCCTGCTGCCCGCCGCCTCGCTCTCACACATGGGCATCTATGCGACCGGGCAGTCCTACGAGCAGCTGCTGCTCCACCTGATGGGATCGCCGCTGCCCGAGGCGCGCGAGTTCGGCCGCCAGATCCTCGGCGAGCTCCAGAAGGTGATCCCGAGCTTCGTGGCGCGGGTCGAAAAGCCCGACCGGGGCGGCGAATGGGCCACCTTCCTCACCGAGCGGGAGTCGGCAGCGCGGCAGATCACCAGGCGGCTCGGACTCGACCGCTCGCGCGGGGAGGGCACCGCGCCCTCCGTGCGGCTGCTGTCGGTCGAAGGCTCGGAGGAGGATCTGCTCGCGGCGATGCTGTTCGAGGCCAGTGCTGTCTCAGAGCGCGAGGCCCGGGACGCGGTGCGGGTGCTGCCCCCTGACGAGCGCGCGACGCTGATCGGGGAGCTCGTCGGCGATCGGGTCAACCGCCGCCACCGCCCGGGGCGCGGCTTCGAGGCGGTTCGCTACCGGTTCGAGATCGTCTCCGACTACGGTGCCTTCCGCGACCTCCAGCGCCACAGGATGCTCACCGTCCAATGGCAGTCGCTGACGCCCGGGCTCGGCGCGGGGGTGCCCGAGGAGCTCGAGGACGCGGGCGTCGCCGACGCCTACCGCGGCGCGCTCGATCGCTCCCGCTCCGAATACGAGCGGCTCGTCGAGATCGACAGGCCGGAGGTCGCGCCCTACGCGCTCTGCCTCGGGTTCCGGATCCGCTACGTGCTCGACATGAACGCGCGCGCGGCGATGCATCTGATCGAGTTGAGATCCGGTCGCGAGGGCCATCCCGCATACCGGGCGGTGGCGCACGAGCTGCACGCTCAGATCGCGGCGGTCCACCCAGCCATCGCCGCGGCGATGTCGTTCGTCGACCGCGACACCGAGCCGCGGCTCGAGCGGATCCTCTCCGAGATCCGGACTCAGGCGCGCGCGGGCGCCGGCTCTCGATGAGCGCGCTGACCGAGATCCGGATCGCGCCTTCGATCCTCGCGGCGGACTTCGCACGCCTCGGCGAGCAGGTCGACGAGGTGCTCGCGGCCGGGGCCCGCGTGATCCATGTCGACGTGATGGACGGCCAGTTCGTTCCGCCGATCACGATGGGGCCGAACGTCGTCGCTGCGATGCGCGAGCGCGCGAGCGCCGTCGGAGCCGCGATCGACGTCCATCTGATGATCGACGCCCCGGAGCGCCAGATCGCCGACTTCGCGGCCGCCGGCGCGGACAACATCACCTTCCACCTCGAGGCGACCGTCCACGCCCACCGGCTGGTGCAGGCGATCCGCGAGCAGGGCTGCCGTGCCGGCGTCGCTATCAACCCCGGGACATCCCCGGACGCGCTCGCTGAACTCGCCGGGGACGTGGATCTGATCCTCTGCATGACCGTCAACCCCGGTTGGGGCGGCCAGCGGTTCATCGACGGCTCGCCCGCGAAGGTCGCGGCGCTGCGGGAGCTCGCGGCCATGGGCGCGTCGAGCACGGGCCCGACGATCGAGGTCGACGGGGGGATCGACAGCGAGACCGTCGGTGGATGCCTGGAGTCCGGCGCGACCCTGTTCGTCGCCGGCAGCGCGATCTTCGGCGCCGCGGACCCTGCCGGCGCCTACCGGGCGCTCGCCGAGGCCGTCGGCGAGCCCTCGCCATGAAAGGTTTGGGTCGCGTAGCGCCCCAAACCTTTCGCTGCTGACCAGCGCCTCCGCCCTGCCGCGACGGGTCTAGCCGCGCTTCTTGCGCTTGCGCTTGCCGGCAACGGCCGCGTCGCCGCCGTTGCGCGAGGGCGGCGATGCCTTCGCCGCCAACTCGGCCGCCTTGCGCTTGTCGAACGCGGCACGCTGCTCGGCGGCGCTCGGCCACGGCTCTGCCATGCCCGTCGACCAGGCCGTTCCGCGGCCGTTGGGCCAGCGGTCAAGCAGGATCAGCCCAATCGCCCCGGCCCAGAACATCTGGATGATCTTCGGGTCAAACAGCGTCGGCAGCGCGGTGTTGGCGAGCACGGCAGTGAGGCCCAAGAACAGCCCGAGCGCGATCCCTATGTAGCCCATGAAGCGGCTCAGGAGCCCGGCGCGCATCGCGAAGAGCGAAATCAGGATCACGCCGAAGCCGAGCGACAGAGACCCGGCGAGCTGAACCGTAGTGATGATCTCGAGCGACGGCTGCGCGGCAATCGTCTCGGTAGCGACCTGCTCCGCGGCCGTGCGCTCCGGCGTCACAGGGATCGGCTCACCGAAGCGCGGCGGAAGCCTGTCCTCACTCGGGAGTGCGGCGTAATCCGCGGCCGCCGGTGTCGGGGCGAACTCCTTGGCGGCGCTGATCTGGCCGACCGCGCCGCCGATGCCGGTCGCGGCGAAGAGGATCGCGCCGAGAACCGCCAGCACGCGCGCGGCCGGCAGTAGCTCGGGCACGCGAAACTTCGCCGCCTTGTAGAGGAACAGCAGCAGCGGCAGGAGCAGCAAAATCGGGAGGACCGCAAGCACCGCGACGAGCAAGAACGTGGTCGGCTGCCCGTCGATGGTCAGCAACGCCCCTGCCGGGCCGACCCCGATCGCCTCGCCGGAGCGCAGCAGCAGCGGCGCGAGCTGGGCCGCCAGTAGCGAAGCCACGACCGCAAAGGCCGAAAGCGCGATCGGCTTCGCCAGACGCGCCTCCCACTCCAGCTGCTCGGTCCGCGGTGAGCCGTTCATCGCGCGAGCTTCGCGCGGGCGGCCGCGTCGGCGCCCTCGGGTGCGGTCGGCGGCGGGAGATTGGGTGAGCGCGGCGGGTAGTAGTCGCGATCCTCGGGCTCGATCACGCGCGAGACCCGGTCGCCGACGCGCAGCACCAGGTTGAGCACCGGCTGAGCGATGCGGATCAGGCTCTCGATCTGGTCGCGACGGCGCAGCTGGTCGGGGGTCAGACGGGGCACAAGCGGCGACGATAACGACCGCCGCAGTATCGTGCCGCCGAGATGACGGTCGTTCTCTACGGCGCAACCGGATACACCGGCCAGCTGGTCACCGAAGAACTCGTTGCCCGCGCGGTCCCGTTCGTTCTCGGCGGCCGCCGAGAGCAGGCCCTGCGGGCGCTTTCGGCCAGCCGTGGCAACGGCGCCGAGATCCGCATCGCGAGCGTCGACGATCCCGCCTCGATGCGCGCGCTGATGGACGGCTGCGACGTCGTGATCAACTGCGCCGGGCCGTTCTCGCTGGCTGGGGAGACGGTTGTCGCGGCGGCCGTCGACACCGCTACCCACTACATCGACTCGACCGGCGAGCAGCCCTACATGCAGGCCGTCTTCGAGCGCCACGGGCCGGCTGCTGAGCGCGCCGGAGTCGCACTGGTCCCCGCGATGGCCTTCGACTACGTACCCGGCGACTGCATCGCCCGGCTGGCGGCCGCCGAGCTCGAGCCGCTGCGCGAGCTGCGGCTCTACTACGCGGTCAGCGGCTTCGGCGCGACCCGCGGGACGCTCCGCTCCTCGCTCGAAATGCTGAAGGGCGGCGACATCGTCTACGAGGACGGTGACTGGGCGCCCGCGCCGAGCTACGTCGCGCCCGAGCGGTTCGAGTTCCCGGCGCCACTCGGCCTGAAGTCGGTCTCCAAGTACCCCTCGGGCGAGATCGTCACCGTTCCCCGGCACACGCAAACGCGCAAGGTGACGGCTCGGATCACCTCCGAGACGTTCGTCCCGAGCCCGCGGCTCGCGGGCGCCATGCCCTACATGACGCCGGTCATCTCGGCCGCGCTGAGAACGCCCCTGCGGGGAGTGCTCCACCGCGCCATCAATCGGCTGCCCGAAGGTCCCGAGCTCGAGCAGCGCCGCAGCGCGGCGTTCACCGTCGTCGCGGTCGCCCACGCCGGGGACGGTCGCACCCGGCAAGGAGTGGTCCGCGGCAGCGATGTCTACGGGTTCACTTCTGTGTCGCTGGTTCGGGCAGCAGAGCTGATGTCGGCGCCCGGATACAGCGCGAAGGGCGCACTCGGCCCGGCCGCGGCCTTCGATCCGGCCGCCTTTCTCGACCTGCTCGCCGGCCACGGAGTCAGCTGGGAGCTCGAGTCGCTCGGCGCGGCCGCCTCCCCCGCCGCCTTCTGATGCGCTCCTTCGCCCTCTCCGCGCTCGGCAGCGACCGGCCCGGGATCGTCGCAGGAGTCTCGCGCGTGCTGCTCGAGCACGAGATCAACATCGAGGACTCTCAGATGACGATCCTGCGCGGCCACTTCGCGATGACGCTGATCGTCGCGACCGCGGACGACCTCGACGACGAGCGGCTGCTCGCCGATCTCGCGGGCGCGCGCGAACAGCTCGGGCTCGACGCGGTGACGCTCAACGAGATCACCGAAACCGGCGACGACGGTCCGGAGCCCTCGCACATCGTCTCGGTCTACGGGGTCGACCATCCCGGCATCGTGCACGCCGTCTCGACCGCGCTCGCCGAGCGCTCGATCGGCATCACCGACCTCGAGACCCGGGTCCTGGGCGATCAGTCCAACCCCCTCTACGTGATGGTCATCGAGGTCGCGGTTCCGGGCTCGGCGGGGCCCGCTGAGCTCGATGAGCTGTTGGCACGGATCGGCGAGGAGCAGGACGTCGAAATCACGGCGCGGCCGCTCGAGCAGGACGTCCTCTGACCGTTCGTGAGGTCTTGCGCTTCCCCCATCCGGCGCTCAAGCGGGAGGCGGGCGCTGTCGCCGAATCGGAGCTCGGCGCCGCCCGGGAGATCGCTCAGGCGCTGAGCGCCACCATGCGCAGCTTCCCCGGCTGCGTCGGGATCGCGGCCAACCAGATCGGCGAGCTGACCCGGGTGATCGTGGTCGACATCTCGGTCAACCCGAAGGCGACCACCAAGAGCGGGCTATTACAGCTCGTCAACCCGGTGATCGTCGCGAGCGAGGGGTCGGAGGTGGCGCGGGAAGGCTGCCTGTCGATCCCCGACTACACCGCCAACGTGCGCCGCGCCACGTCAATCGCGGTGCAAGCCCTCTCGCCGGGCGGCGAGCCACTGAGAATCGAGACCGACGGGTTCGAGGCTCGCTGCCTGATCCACGAGATCGACCACCTCGACGGCCTGCTGTTCCTCGACCGCGTTGACTCCCTGACCAGCGACGTCTTCAGGCGCAAGAAGCGCGCGGACTAGACTGGGCGCATGTCCTCTGAAGACCCATTCGGCGGCCTGTTCGGAGATCCGGACGAGCTGCGGCGCCGGTTCGCCGAGATGGCCGAGCAGATGCAGGGCGCGCAGAAGGTCGCTTGGGCCGACAACGCGATCAAGCTGGCGGTCGACATGACCGTCGCCGGAATCAACCGGCTCAACCTCCAGGGCAACTCCGAGCAGCAGGCCGAGGAGATCCGCGCCGCGATGCGGATGCTCTTCCCGGAGGCAGTGATGCTCGTCAGAGACGCTAGAGAAGGCTTCGGAACCTAGCGACCCAGCTGGACGGCCGCCTCGAGCGACCGACTCCTAGCGCTCGGCGGCAGCGCCCTTCTCGGCCTCGCGCTCGCTACGTCCGCGCTCGATGATGTCGCGGAAGCTGCGGAAACCGAACAGGAAGAAGATCGATCCGAACCCGATCGCGAACATCGTCGTCGCGATCGCGACCTGCTGACCGACCGAGTAGGCGGCGACGGTCGCGCTCGCCGCGGCGGTCGCGAGGACCTGGACCAGCAGCGCCTGCTGGATCCCCGCGCCCTGCGGCGTGATCGGCACCAGCGCGCCGATCGCGTTGACGCCCAGCACCAGCAGTACGTTGTGGACCGAGCCACCGACGTGGAAGGCGTTCAGGAGTAACCAGAAGGCGGTGAACCGAAAGCCCCAGCCGAGCAGCTGGACGGCGAACACCTCGCGCACGTAGCGGCGGCGATCGCGCAGGATCGTCACCCCCTGGCGCATCCGCGCCCAGAACGCCTGGATCCGTGCCGAGAGCAGGCCGAGGGTCACGAGCGCGCCGACGAACAGCAGGGTGATCACGAACAACCCCAACTGCGGGTCGCGAATGAAGACGCCGAGATCGGGAGAGATCTGGGAGAGATCGGGCAACGACGGGAAGACCCCTTGACTGAAAGCGAAGGTCAGGATGAAGACCGCCATCACCGCGTCGAAGATCAGCTCGACGCTCATGCTCGAGACGACCGCGGGGTAGGTGGAGTTGGGTACCGATGTCTTGGTCAGGAACAGCCGCACGATGTCGCCCGAGCGGGCGGGGATCACGCTGTTGAACCCATAGCCCGCCATGTAGGCGCCCCAGACGTAGCGGAAGCCGATCTGCTCGGTCGGGTAGGCGGCGCGCAGGATGTTGAAGGACGCCCGCGCGCGCAGCGACTGGTAGATGACGAAAGCCGTGAGCCCTGCGAGCAGGGCGAGGAAGTCGACCGCCGCGAGGTTGGACCAGAAGGATCCGATCGCGTCGAAGACCGAGCCGATCGACTCGAGGATGCCGGCGATCGGTTGCGCGGTGTCGCTCACCAAGTAGGTGATTCCGGGGATGCAGAAGTGAGGAATCACCAAGTAGGTGATTTCGGGAACGAAGAAATGAGAAATCACGGCGTCATTTCAGCAGTCGCGAGAGGCGGCGATCCTTGAGCACCCGTCCGCCGGTCTGCTCGGCGGGGCAGTAGGTCGTGGTGTGCTCGGCGAAGAAGACCGCTTCGAGCGTAGTACCGCAGCGGGGACAGGGCTCGCCGTGACGGGCGTGGATCTTCAGCGGCATCGGTGCCTTGTCGGGCAACCCATCGCCGATGACCTCCTCGTAGTGGTCGAGCGCGGCCCCAAGCACCGAGTCGCATGCGAGCCGCAGCCGCGCGACCTCCTCCTCCTCGAGCTCGGACCCCTTGCGGAAAGGCGACAGCTGCGCCTCCCAGAGGATCTCGTCGACCCAGGAGCGCCCAATCCCCGCGATCGTCCGCTGGTCGCGCAACAGCGGGTGGAGGTGCCGCGGCTGGTCGATCAGCTCCGCGAACTGCTCCGGGGGCGGGGCCGGCAAGGCCTCGGGGCCGAGCGTGGCGACCATCTCGTCCTCGCCGATCGCATCGGAGGGCATCAGCTTGACCCAGGCGCGCTGCTTGGTACCGAACTCGCGCAACCGCAGCTCGCGGCCGTCCTCGACGCGCACCAGCAGGCGCGACGCACGGTCGCGCAGCGACGCCCGCTTGTCGAAAACCCCGATCCGGCCCGCCGACATCAGGTGGACCAGCAGAGCGAGGTCGCCGAACTCGATCACCGGCATCTTGCCGACCCGGCCTACAGCCGTCAGCTCCCGGCCCACGATCGCCTCGAGCGGAGGATCGAAGCTCTTCATCGTGTTCAGCCCGGGAGCGAGCGCCGACTCGACGACCGCGCCGCGCAGCGCGCTCTGGAGCCGACGGGTCGCGATCTCCACCTCGGGCAGCTCGGGCATCGGTTCGAGGCTACCCTGAGCGCTCAGATGCGGATTGCCGTCGCAACCGACGAGCGCACCGGGGTCGCCG
>JACCVG010000131.1 GCA_013698335.1 Thermoleophilaceae bacterium | reverse complement strand
CGGCCAGTCAGCTCAGGGTGGAATCCTGTGCCGACCTCGAGCAGGCTCCCCACCTGGCCGCGGATCTCGATCCGGCCCTCGCTCGGCGCGGTGATCCGCGCGAGCAGCTTCAGGAGAGTGCTCTTGCCGGCGCCGTTGGCCCCGACCAAACCGAGCATCTGGCCCTCGGGGATCTCAAGCGATACGCCGTCGAGGGCCAGGAAGTCCTCGCCCTCCTCCGGCTTCGTCTCGCCGCGGAGCTTCCGCAACGGGGCGCGCAGCGCGCTGTCGATCCTGTGGGAGATCGTCGCGTCGGCGCCGTAGCCCGCCCCAAGCCGGTAGCGCTTGGTGACGCCCTCGATCTTGATCGCCGGCTCCGCCGTGATGCCGTCCGCCATCAGATCACGTCCGCAAAGCCGCGCTGAGAGCGCTCGAAGTAGAGGACCCCGGCCACGAGGAAGACCGGGGCGGCGACGAACGGCACGGCGAGCACGGCCAGGTTGGGCAGCGGCGTCCCCAGCAGACACCAGCGGAAGAGCTCGAGCACCCCGACCATCGGGTTAAGCGCATAGATCGGCTCGAGCGCGGCGGGGAACTGCGAGACGAAGAGCTCATACGGGTAGGTGATTGGCGTGATGAAGAGCCCGGCAAGGAGCACGAAGTTGACGAGCATCGTCGTGTCGCGGTAGCGGACGTTCAGAGCCGAGAGGAAGATCCCGAGGCCGACGGCGAGGGAGAGCGCGAGCAGCAGGACGAATGGCGCCAGCAAGACCCGGGCGTCGGGCACCACGCCGAAGCCGATCGCCACGGCGATCGCCACGAACATCCCGATGACCATGTCCACCGCCGCCGGAGCGACAGCCGCGATCGGGATCATCAGCCGCGGAAAGTAAACCTTCTCGATGAGCATGCTGCTCATCACGGTGCTGAGCGCGGACATGTTGACCCCGGTCGCGAACGCGAGCCAAAGAACGATCCCCGCGACGGCGAAGGCACCGTAGGGGAGGTCCTGATCGGGCAGGATCTCGGTGGTGTCGGTGATGATCCCGAGGAAGAACGCGAACATCCCCGCCACCAGGAGTGGCTGCAGGACCGCCCAGCCGGGTCCGAAGATCGCCTGCTTGTAGCGCACCACGATGTCGCGGCGGGCGAGCACGACCAGCAGGTCGCGGTAGCGCCAGAACTCGCGAAAGTCGGGCAGGCGCCACCCGCGGACGGGCTCGATGACCGTCACAGGCTGGTCGGATGCAGGGGTGTTTGCGGCCTCCATGGGGAGAAAAGCGTAGCCGCGCGGCCCTAGTCGAACTGAAGGTCTATTTGCCCCTCGTCGCCGACCACGACCCTCCCCTTCACCTCGGCAGGGCTCCCGAATGCGATCGAGTACGGCGGAATCTCGCTGTTCACGAAGCTGCAGGCGCCGATCACGCAGTGGTCGCCGATCGAGCTACCGCGGGCGATCACCGTCTGCGCGCCCACGTAGGTGCAGTCCCCGATCGAGACGGGCGAGTACTCGGCCTCGGCCGTGCCGCCGGAGAGCGCCCACCGAACCGTGTCGTGCGTGTAGATCTGGACCCCGGTGCTGATCGAGCAGTGGCTTCCGATCTCGAGGCCTCCCTGCCCATCCAGCATGACCAGCGGGCCGACCCAGGTCCCCTCGCCGACCTGGACGTCCCCGTACACGTAGGCGCTCTGGTAGATGCTCGCTTCCTCGCCGAAGCCAAGGCTCTTCGCCCGCTCCCAGCGGTCGGTGAGAAGCTCCTCGAACGGCAGGTCCCGGTCCCACTTCTCGGCCATCTCGTCGCGCAGGCCGTGGTGCATCGCCTGCAGGTCCGCCAGCAGCTTCTCGCGCTCGCCGGCCCCTCCGGCTTGCATCTAAGCCCCCAGCGCAGCCGAACTTGCGCCGGCCTGCTCGAGGTGCTCCGCAAGCGCCGCGACCACCTGTTCTTGCTGTTCGGGGGTCAGCTCCGGGAAGATCGGAAGCGAGAGGACGTGGTCGGCGAGCCACTCGGAGTTCGGCAGGCTCACGTCGCCCATCCGCTCCTCGAGGGCGGGTTGCCTGTGGAGGGGAACCGGGTAATGGACGCCTGCGCCGATGCCGCGCTCGGCGAGTGCGTCGAGCGCCGCGTCGCGCTCGGGCACCGTCACCACGTACTGGTGGCGGCTCGAGACCGCGCCGTCTGCGAGAGCAAGCGGATCGACGCCCTCGACGTCGGCGAGGAGCAAGTCGTAGCCGGCCGCGCGCTCGCGCCTCGCCTCGTTCCAGCCCTCGAGGTGGCGCAGCTT
>JACCVG010000117.1 GCA_013698335.1 Thermoleophilaceae bacterium | reverse complement strand
ACGACGGTGTCGCGCCCGGAGACCTTCGCAAGCCCAAGGGCTGCATCCGCCCGGCCGAGAAGTGCTGCGGCGTCGTCACTCTGCATGAGCTCCGTCGCGCCGGCGGAGACCGTGACGATCCCGATCTCTGGGAACGGTCGCTCGCGCAGCGTCGCTTGGAGGCGTTCGAACAGCCGCTCGGCCTCGCGTGTGTCGCCGTGTGGAAGAAGCGCGCCGAAGCGGCCGCCTCCGATCCGGCACGGAAGATCGTCGCGGCCGGCGACGTCGCGCAGCAGCGCCGCGACCTGCACGAGGATGTCGTCCGCAGCGAGGTGACCGACGCGTGCGTTGATCGTGGTGAGCCGATCGATGTCGAGCATGAGCAGCGCCAGCGACTCGCGTCGGCCTCGCGCCCGGCCGAGCTCGCGATCGAGGAGCGCATGGAACGCACGGCGGTCGTACAGCTCGGTCAGCGGATCGAGCTCGGGAACCGGATCGGCCTCGCGCAGCTCGAGCGAGGCTTCGAGCGCCGGCCGGGTGCCGCTCACGACATCTTCGAGAGTTGTGATGTCCATTTCGCTGAAGCGGCGATCGGGCGCGCGCGTGAGCACGGCAAGCATCCCCTGACCGTCCTCCACGTCGAGCAGCGGAACGGCGAGGCCTGAGCGGATAGGCGTGCTGCCGGGCGGCGTGGCGGCTTCGCCGTTGAAGGCGACCTGGAGCGCCCGCGCGCCTCGGTAGTCGGGCACTCCCATGCGTCCGACCTGGGCGACTTCGGCTTGCGAGAGTCCGACCGTCGCGAGCATCGGCTCCTTGCTCGGCGCGGAGACAACCGCGACTGCCGCGTCGGCTGACATGCGCTCCTTGGCGAGCTCGAGCAACCTCATGACTCCGTGCTCGGGCATGGCACGCGACTGCTCCTCGGCCGGCAGCGCCATCGCCGGCTGCGGACGGTTCAGCCCGTCGTTGAGCGCCTGGGCGAACTCGGCGAGCCTGTCGTCGTAGCGTGCGAGCATCGTCACGACGATCTCCTCGTGCCGGCCGAGCAGACGTCGTACGGCGACGAGGAAGAGGACGATGCACAGCGTGCCGAGCACAACGGAGGCCGCGTAGATCGCGATCGTCATCAGGTCGTTCCTCCCCTTCCTCTCAGCGTTCCTCAACCCTAGATGCTCGATCGGAGACTCACGTCGGGCCGGCCCGGCTGCGCGCGAGTCTTCGATCGAGCCTCTAGTAGTATCGACCCGACCGGTCGGCATTCTCTAACGAAGCGTGATCCAGGAGGTGGAGGGACTGCGGGGGATTCGGATGCTGATCGTCCTCGGGGCGATCACGGCGGCGGGCTACATCGTGTACCGCGTCCGCACGCAGCGCTGGAGCCGCGGCCCGGTCGGCGCGTCGATCCCGACCGCTCGCTTCGAACCGGCCCGATTCGCGTCCGAGGCTCCGGCCGAGGATGTCGCTATGGTCGCGCCGGTGGACGGGACGCCCCCGACGGCTGTCATGCGTCCCGAGTCGAACGGGACGGCGACTCCGGTGCTCGGCGCTGACTCACCCCCGGCGCCGGCAAGCGCGCTCGGGCCAATCGAGTTACCGCCCAAGCGCCGGCTCTCGGGGACGACTCTGGCGGCTGTCGCTGCGCTTCTCGGTGTGGCCGCGATCGCGCTCGGTACCACTGCGCTCGTCAAGAGCCTCGACTCGGACGATGCCGCCGAAGCGGTCGAACAAACATCGACGGTGTCCGCCGCAGACGAGGTCATCTCACTCCTTTCGAAGCCGAGCACGCAGCGAATGCCGGTTGCCAACTCGGGTGGGCGGATCGTCCTCGCCATCGGGGCGAACGGGCGCGGGGTTCTCATTTTGGACGGACTCGGAGCCCCGCCGCCCGGAAAGGCATATCAAGCCTGGGTCATCAAGCCGAAGGCGAAAGCACCTCTCTCGGCCGGGCTCTTCTCCGGCATCGAAACGATCGTGCCCTTGTCCGTTTCCGTCAAGGCGGGATCGGTCGTCGCGATCACGATCGAGCGCGCGGGCGGTGCCCCCGCACCGACCCAGGCGCCGACGCTCGTCGCGCAGCCCGCCACGTAGCGACCTATGGGGAAGCGGATTGGGGTCGCGGCCGCGACAGCGGACGCCTTCAGGGACTTTGCGCGACCGGAATCTGCGCTAGCAGATTCCGGTCTTGCGACAAGCTAGGAACTCTGACCAGCTATGCGCGAGACATCTGCGCGATCCTTGCCGAGGTCCTTCGCGCGGTACAGCGCACCGTCAGCGCGCTCGAAGAGCCCGGCAGCGGTATCGCCGTGCTGGAGCTCGGCAATGCCGGCCGAGAGGCGCAGCCTGTCCTCCGCCGGGCCGAGCGACGTCCCCCGCATCGAGCTTTGAACGCGGCGGTAAAGCTGGTCGGCGTCGTCGGCGCCCGACTCGGGAAGTATCACTGCGAACTCATCGCCCCCGATGCGTGCGGCGACGTCGACCGAGCGCACGGCCTCGCGAAGACGGTCGGCAGCCTGCGCCAGGACGCGGTCGCCCGCGAG